>JAPHUJ010000081.1 GCA_026193735.1 Sulfurovum sp. | reverse complement strand
CATGACATTACCATCAGTAACAACTTTCATATCCTCTCGGTATCCTGGATGGTCTATCTCATCTTGTACTCCAGGATAACAAGTATAACTACTCCCTAAAACACCTGCTTTTTTAAGCACAAAAGGTGCAGCACACATCGCACCTACCAGTTTACTCGCTTTAAATTCTTTAAGTAGCTCTAGAATGCGTGCATTTTCAGCCAATGCATACGTACCACCCCATCCACCAGGAAGTACCATCATATCAAAATCATCCGTTATGATATTTTTGATAGAAGTATCAGCCTGCACAGTGATACCGTTGGCGCCCAAAACCAAGTTACCTTGGAGTTCATCTTCCAAGTATGCTACACGCACATCTATGCCTCCACGACGCATCACATCTATAAGTGCTACAGCTTCAACTTCTTCAAATCCTTTTGCTATTGGTAATAATACACTTGCCATATATTTTTCTCCTTTTAAAACAAATTTACCAAGATCTCACTATTTGGTGACATGAAAGACATTTACCCAAAATAAGTAGATAGTTATTTGCTGCACTGTATCTGTCACCTTTTTCAAATGTAGTTAAGATCTCGTCTGCCATAGTGCTTATAGCAACCGCTTCTTTTTTAGCATACTTCATATTATTAATACCATTTTCACCAATTCCATCTTTCATAAATGATTCGGTATGCTGAACTCTTTCCTTAAGATCTTTAACACCATTTTTCACAACATTAATATTATTAAAAAGAAAGCCTTTTTGAATGGTTGCCATTGCAGTCTCCATATCTGCCATATTCTTCATTCTATCTGGTTGGATATAACCTTCTGCAAAAAGTACTCCACTCGCCAGTATTAACACCAGTAAAGCTTTTTTCATTTATATACTCCTATTGCAACTTATATGTATAATAATTGTAACAGCTTCACTATTAATAAATAGTAATAAAGATCAAGATAAGTAACCTATGTATGGGAAAGACGATGTGAAAGGTATCACATCGTTTAAAAGGAGATTTTATTGTGGGTCTTTAAGTGTGACTTTTGCATACATACCAGGGAAAATATTTTTAGTTCCTCTGTCAAAACGTACACGCATTTTTATTTTATGTGTCATAGGATTGGCATCAGGCACGATTGCATGTATAATTCCTATCGTTTTGTAGTTTAGAGATGGTATCTCTACTGGTACTTTTTCACCCGTTTTCACTCGAGATATAATACTTTCTGAAATGGATACATCAATCTCTAAATTTTCCGTATCTACTATCATAATAGTTAACATACCGGGCATGACCATGTCACCTACTTTAATGTTCTTTTCTACCACTACACCATCTGATGGAGCTTTCATTTTTATGTAATTATATGTACTTGCCATTTCTTTCGCTTTTATGTTAGCTTCTTTCACCATAATTTGCATCGCCTCTAACATCGTCTCCATATTTGCAGCTTGCGCATCTAAATCATACATATCGGTAATATACGTTTTATTATCATTACGATAGGTTTGTTTCAATCTCAATTTTTTTGTATTGATATTTTTTAACCTTTCACGCCAATATTCAACAACAATTTTTGACTGCTCAAGCATAAGATCTGCTTGTGATTTCATCATATCAAATTCTGCAGACTCCAGCTCATAAAGATCATCTTCTCTTTTTACTTTGTCACCAAGTTTTACAAATACTTTTTTGATATACCCCATAAAACGGCTACCTATCATTTTCTGACCATCAGAAACAACCGTACCGGTTAAAGTGGTATCACCTGCCTGAACCCATACATTGAGTAATAATGCTACAAGTATTATCTTTTTCATTGTTATCCTTACCACTTTCTCAAGCTTACATGACATTTCATGCATTCTGACGAAATCTTACCATAAACTTGCAATGCCTGTGTTGCATCACCTGCAGAAAAACGCTCAATGATATCATCTGCGTCTTGTTTGATTTTTCTTTGTATACGTTTAGTCATGGCTGTATTATTATTCATCCATCTTTCATATACATCTTTATCCTCTGTTTCTTTCTTAATTGGGGCTATTTTTACAATCGTCTTTTTTAAATCTTCTGCCCCTGCTTTAACAATGTCCACATTATTGTAAAAAAACCCAGATTGAATATCTTGCATTGCTTGTGCCATTTTTTGCATATCCAAAATTCTATCTGCTTGCATATACTCGTTCGCAAATCCAAAAGTCACAACAGCTATGCAACCTACCAATAACTTTTTTATCATCATATTCCCTTTTTATTCATCAAAAATAGTGAACTAACTATTCAAATTTAATCTTAAGTATTGTATCAAATAATCACTAAATAGATTATTATCTTCAATGTAATGAAAAAATAATGTAGACTTATGTTACCGTAACTGCATGCTTTGCCCATCTACTTAAAGAAACAAATAAAGTAATTGGTACTCTTATGAGGCTAAAAATAGGAATGTTGAACTCATAAAAATGCATAAACCATTACTATAGTAGTGTAAGTAAAATATAAAATCCCCCTTCTATTCTGTTTCTGACCATAAGCAAAATAATTTATATAAATTACAAATTCACATAAATAAATATATGATAAGATATCTCTTAAAAGTGTAAAATATGATTATTATTAATCTATTTATTTTAAATAATAAAGTATAATCTTAGATACTATTTTATCTTTCAAATAGACTAATAGTAATTAATATAACTCATACTTATCCAAAACATAAGTTATATTTAATATAATTTATAGTATAATCTGTTATATCAAAAAATAAAAAGGGTTCTAAAATGAAAAAAATGATTACAACTTCTGTAGCAGTAGCTGCATTATTATTAACAGGCGCGCAAGCAAGTGATTTTGATCTTAATGAAATGTTCAAAGATATGAAAGATGCTGCTGTCAGTATGAGTAAAGATGCTAAAGATTCTGTTACAACAGTAAAAGACGGGACAGTTGAAACAACACAAAGTGCTGAAAGAACTGTTACAAATGTAAGTAAAGACGTTAAAGATACTTCAGTTAAGGTATCTGATGACCTTAAAACAACTGAAGTTTCTACATCTAAAGATAGTAGAGATACTGTTGTTTCTGTTTCTACAGATACTAAAGATTCTATTACTAACACAACTAAAGATCTTAAAGACTCATCAACTGTAGCTTCTAAAGAAATGAAAGATTCTGCTATTGCTGTTTCTGGTGATTCTACGAGTGCGCTTAAAACTGTCTCTAATGACTCTAGAGATTCTGTTAAAAATGTTTCTGGTGACTTGAATTCATCAATTTCTAATGTTTCTAGTGACTCTGCAGATTCTGTAAAAAATGTTTCTAATGACTCTGCAGATTCTGTAAAAACGGTTTCTAATGACTCTAAAGATTCTGTAGATTCTGTAGCCAGAAATTCAAATGATTCTGTTAAAACTGTTTCTAATGATTCAAGAGCTTCTGTAGAATCAACTGCTACGAATTCAAGTGAGGCAGCAAAAACTGCTTCAAATGATACTAGAGATTCTATTAAAAGTGTTTCTGAAAATGCAAATGATTCTGTAAAAACAATTGCTATAGAAAACTAAATCTCTTAAGGTGGAGTACAAAATGTACTTCATTTATAAAGCAATACTACATAGTATTGCTTTAACTTATCCTCTCCATTATTCCTTCAAATGTATTTTAAATAATATGTATCATAATTAACTTATATTTGTTAATATTATATTTAAACTTTTTTTTTTAAGATGTGTTTAAAATCATTATTGTTATGATTTATAGTATTTAACTAAAAAAGGTTCCATAAATGAAAAAAATAATCACAACATCTGTAGCCGTTGCAGCATTGTTAACAAGTGCACAAGCCGGTTTTAGCTTTGGAGACATGTTCAAAGATATGAAAGATGCGGCCACTAGCATGAGTAACGATG
>JAPHUJ010000338.1 GCA_026193735.1 Sulfurovum sp. | reverse complement strand
TACCCTATACTTAAATGAGTAGAGAAAATCAAAGAATTATTAGAGAATTCAGACTGTAGAATTATGTTGATCTATGGTTTTATTTGTCTAAAAAATAAAAATCTAGAGGATGTAGTGCATGGAGATAATCAGGGGCTTACCATATAGTGGTCTAACATGGCAGATTTACAATATCTTAATATACATAAAGTGCTAAGTCATACTTAACACTTTGTTCTTTCTCGTAAAGCTTAATCTTCAACCATTTCACTTTCATCTACAGTGAGAGCTGCACCCCAACCTAGTGCTTCTTTGATTTTAGCTTCTATCTCTGCCATCATTTCAGGGTTTTCTTTGATGGTGATTTTTGCATTTTCTTTTCCCTGACCCAACTTCTCAGCCCCATAAGAAAACCATGCACCTGATTTGTCTATGATGTCCAGTTTTACCCCATAATCAACAAGTTCACCCACAAAAGAGATACCTTCACCAAACATAATGTCAAATTCTGCCTGTCTGAATGGTGGCGCCACTTTGTTTTTCACCACTTTTGCTTTGACCCGGTTACCGATGGAAGATTCCCCTTGCTTTAATGTCGCGATACGACGCACATCGATTCTCACAGAACAATAAAACTTCAATGCATTACCGCCAGTCGTTGTCTCGGGGGATCCGTATCCCATTGTGCCGATCTTCATACGAATCTGATTGATAAAGATCACTGTTGTATTTGTCTTATGCAAGATCGCTGTGAGTTTACGTAGAGCTTGTGACATAAGTCTTGCCTGAAGTCCAACATGTGTGTCACCCATGTCTCCTTCTATCTCACTCTTTGGTGTAAGTGCTGCTACAGAATCGACAACAATAAGATCAACTGCTCCTGAACGTGTCAATGTTTCCAGTACATCAAGTGCCTGTTCACCAAAATCCGGTTGAGACACTAGTAAATTATCTGTATCAACACCCAGATTTTTAGCATACACTACATCCAATGCATGTTCAGCATCTATAAATGCACAAACCATATCCTCTTTTTGAGCAGAAGCAATGGTCTGCAATGCTAGCGTTGTTTTTCCTGATGATTCAGGACCATATATCTCTATGATTCTACCTTGAGGAATACCACCGATCCCTAAGGCCATATCTAATCCAAGTGAGCCAGTTGAAATAGCTTCGATAGGCTCAAATGCCTTATCTCCGAGTCTCATAAGCGTACCCTTACCAAACGTCTTATCGATTTGTTTGATTGCCATATCCAGTGCTTTTTGTTTGTTAGCGTCCATTGCCATTGTCATATCCTTAGCCTTAATGTTGAATTCTAGCACCATTCTAATACGTTTCGGACACAAGATGCAAAAATATGTCAAATTGACATGTTTTTTATAAAATTCACCAAAAAGTTACCCCAAATACAAACAATGATAAAATGCTACACTATATACTATTGAGTTTTCAATACGCTTCTAACAATCCGACAAGTTGCATGATAAGCCTGCTGAAGGAAACTCAGCATTGAAGCGTAGTTTTAAGCTTTTCGTAAAAACGTCTAATAATAAAAAAAGAGAGTACCTAGCCTATGAACCCTATACAATTAGCCCATTCCCCCGATGCAGATGATATCTTTATGTATTTTGCCATTAAATTTGGCTGGGTGGACACTAAAGGTTATGTTTTTGAGAACGTTGGGCTAGACATTGAAACTCTCAATGTTGAAGCTATTAAGGGCACCTATGATGTCTCTGCTATCAGTTTTGGGATGTATCCACTCATAAAAAACGAATATGCCATGCTTCGTACCGCGGTCAGTTTTGGAGAAGGATATGGACCGAAACTCATACGAAGAAAAGACAAAAACCTAAAACGAAATTTTAAAGTAGCACTTTCTGGAAAGTATACAACCAATGCCATGCTTTTCAGAATTTATTATCCTGATGCAAGACCTGTGTATATGGATTTCCTTGAAATAGAAGATGCAGTCGTCTCAGGCAAGGTAGACGCAGGAGTACTCATCCATGAATCTATTTTGGACTTTGATGAAAGTTTGGAAGTAGAAAAAGAACTGTGGGATATTTGGGTAGAGTTGGCGGGAGAAGGACTGCCTCTGCCTCTTGGAGGTATGGCTGTACGAAGAAGTTTGCCTTTGAACCGCGCCATAGACATAGAAAATATTCTTATAGATGGTGTCAAAGTAGCCAATGATAGAAAAGAAGAGCTCTGCACAAAACTTGAAGCAGAAAATCTTGTACGCATCTCAGACGAAATGCTTAAAAAATATCTCGATATGTATGCTTCAGACGAATCTGTCGAGCTCTCTACCCTACAACTTAAAGCACTTGATACACTTTATGACATAGGCTTTAAACATGGCTTATGGAAGTCCCCTATCAAAACGGAAGAGTATTTAATACCTAAAGAGTATGAAGCACTGCGGAACAGCTAAATGTTTTTTAAAACAATAGACTTCTCCAAATACTCCAGTATCAAGGTGGGACAACCCACACAAGTGCTTATGATAGAAGAAGGCGATACCATACCTGACAACAGATACCTCATCGGTGGCGCAAATAACCTCCTTGTCTCCCCCACACCTCCTCCGCTTATGATGCTTTCTAAAGACTTTGCCACTATCACACAAAAAGACAATATCTTGACCATTGGTGCAGCGATGCCAACAGGACGCATTGTCTCTTATGCAAAAAAACATAACATTGCAGGTTTTGAATTTTGCTCCAAACTTCCAGGCACCCTGGGAGGAATGCTTGCTATGAATGCAGGAGTCAAAGAATATGAGATATTTAACATCCTACACTCCATCAAGATAAATGGCGAATGGATTTTCGCGCAAGATATAGATCACGGTTATCGTTTTGCTAAACTTGGTGGTGTCGCCACGCATGCAAGATTTGAAATACAAAATGGTTTTAACCAGACACTACTGGATCATCTATTAAACCTGCGATCCAATCAACCTTGCGAGCCAAGTGCAGGTTCAGCTTTTAAAAATCCTGAAGGTGATTATGCCGGCCGCCTGATCGAAGCTGTGGGGCTAAAAGGAGCAAGGCAAGGTCAAATGCAGTGGAGTACCGTTCATTCCAATTTTTTAGTCAATTTAGGTGGGGGCACGTTTGAGGAAGCTAAGTCACTTATAGACTTAGCAAAAAATGAAGTTTTAAATATGTTTGATATCCGCTTAAAAGAAGAGATCAAGATCCTCTAAGTGAAGATCTATTTTGCGTTTTTCGATCCATCAAAAAGTACAGTTTCATCACCTAAACAACGAACACATCTAATGTAATTAGACTCACTAGGTTTTCGTTTATAAGGGTGTGCATCTGCAGCATACACAACATAGTATCTATTCTCTGTTGTCGGAGTAGATGACCAAAAGTCTGAACCTCGAATATACGCAAATGGATCATCTTGTGCTTCATGCATATGCGTTAACTCTTCTGATGTTGGCAATCTCCAATCATTGTACCCAGCATAGTTAAGTACACGACAATAATTCATGGCATGACTATGACTACCTGCTTTTCCAAGAGAATGTCCACGTTTGTAGGCTCCGTCCTCAGCATCCGTATAGTCTTGATCCTGCCACATAAGTTTTGTATCGCTTTCCACGTATACTTTATTTGTTTTACAAGATGCATTTGATATCTTTGCAACAGGCGGAAGGCTAGAGCTTACATTTCCCCCAGCCATAAGTAAAGTTGTTAACATAGAAATACATGCTGATATAAGTACTTTTTTCATCTTTTTCTCCTTAGTTATCCAATATTATTCAATATCATAATATAACATTCATCAAAGCAAGCTAAATTTAGTTTATTATATGAAATAATCCCAAATTCCGTAATTATTTATGCGTGTATTTCTATTTTTACACCATTTTCCACAGCCTGCCAAAGTTTATCCATAGCACGGTTGGTTACTGCCATGCACCCCTCAGTCCAATCATGCGAAAGTGTATAGTTGTCACCACGTCCGTCAGCATTCCATTTTGGTTGTCCATGTATGGTAATGTACCCACCACAACTGACACCTTTTTCACGAGCTCTTGCTTTATCTGCTTCACAAGGATAAGAGATCATCAATGATCTATAGAGTCGGGAATCACATTTTTTTCTTACTATAGTATAGCTTCCTTCAGGTGTTCGATAGTCACCTGCTTGCACCTTGTGCCCTTTATCTCCATTCTTGCCTAAAGAGATACGAAATTCTTCAACAACCTTGCCATTTTTGTATGCATACATCTTTCTTTTTTTCTTATACACAACAATCTTGTCTATCTTTCCGCTGTGGTCTATCTCTGCTCCTCTTGATAACTCCTTAATGCATTCTTTAGTCTCATAAGGTGTTTTGTCAAGTTTTCCATAATAGGTATTCTCGCCACACCCAACTACCAACAGTGCTATTACCATACCAAGCATACTCAATTTTATTTTCATTTTTTTCCTTTCTCTAACATGATCAACCCCAATCTTCGTTCTGTCTTTTGGATTTGTGTTTGTCTTTTTTGTAAGATGTACCGTTCTTTAACTTCTGCAGTCGGTTTAGATTGCTCATCTCTGCCTCTCGTATATCAGCAAATTCTTTGTCCGTAAATTCTTCTGCCAAACATGTCCTCGTGTGAATACGTACGATATACTCTTTGAGTTGCTGATGATACTCCGATTCCAGATGAACCTCTGCTTTTTCATCAAACTTCTTTTTAAGTTGTCCAAATTTTACCACAAAATCCTGTGCAAGTACAGTTTCATCTCTGAACATACGAAAAAGATTTTTACTTATTTTTTCTAATTCTGTTATATACTTTTGACGATTAAATTTATCGATCTGTTTTTGTGTATATCTCATGATCTACCTTTATCGTATGACAATTGGTACCCCTTCACGTACTGCATACCATAAATCTTTCATTGCAGAATTTGTCACGGCGACACAGCCCTGCGTCCAATTTTGTGAAAGTGTATACTGATCACCCTTTCCGTCTGCATTCCATGCAGGTTGTGCATGGATAGTAACAGCCCCGCCAGGATTCACTCCCTTTTTAGCAGCGATGGCTTTATCCTCCGGACGCGGGTAGGAGATGCAGAGAGAACGATAATATTTAGGAGAACAGAGTTTTCTGGAAATCCAAAACTCTCCTTCAGGCGTTCTGTTGTCGCCTTGTTGCTGCTTTGCTCCTACCGGATTTTTTCCCAAAGAGATAGGCAGTGTATTTTGCACTTTATTGTCCTTATACAAATACATTTTGCGTTCTTTTTTTACAACAACGATCAAATCTATACTTTCCCCTTGAGAAAAATCTTCAGCCTCAAGCAATTCTTCTTTACATTCTTCTAACGTATACTGGTTTCCTATCACCTCATTCTTAGGCTCAGGACTGCCACACCCACTCAAAAATAATAATACAGCCATTAAAAATCCATACATATATCTCATTTAAACAGATAATCCTTTAGTAAAATAATAGATATATTTTAACACAGATTTTGTATAGGGGGAATAATAAACGATAGAAAATAAAGAGAGATGAAAAAAAGAGGGACGAACCTCTTCTTTAGAAGAGGTTCGTTTAAAATGGAAATGCTAATTAACAAGCTGCCTTAGCTGCTGCAAGTGCTTCTTCGTAATTAGGCTCTGTTGTAATTTCAGGAACAACTTGCTTATAAGCAACTTTACCGTCTTTACCTATTACAAAGATAACTCTAGCAGTAATACCAGCCAAAGGACCATCAGCCAAAAGCACACCATAAGCGTTAGCAAAATCTTTGTTTCTGAAATCTGAACATACTTTAATGTTTTCGATACCAGCTGCACCACACCATCTAGCTGCTGCGAATGGTAAATCCATAGAAACCGTGATTACTTCTACACCGTCAAGTGATGCTGCTTCTGTGTTAAATCTTCTTGTTTCTGCATCACATACACCTGTATCTAATGATGGCACTGCTACAACAAGTTGAACTTTACCTTCTCCACCGATTGTCTCGTTTTGAAGCATTGGGTTACAGTTTACTACTGTTACTACTGGAGCTGTATCACCTACGTTAATTTCTGTACCTGCTAGGTTACATACGATGTCATTTTTAAATGTTACTGTTGCCATTTAATTTCCTTTAAAATAATTTTTGTATAAGCATTATGGCTGAACTAATATAAATTTAGTCTTAAATCAGACAATTTTACTCTTATTTATAAAAGTGTAACAAAAATACACATTATAATACAGCTTAAATGTCAAACAATATACTTTTTCAATGTTTTCACATACCGGGTATTCTGGGTATCTTTCCCAATTTAGAATAACGGCAATACCATCCCCACATTTTTTTCATCCAATGACCGATAATAGGCATAGGGATCATCTTACCTCCCTTATCACTACGATACACAAAAGCTGCACCATTACCTGTATCCATCACACATAAAATATTCAAATGTGCCATATAACTTTGTTTTGCATCTATATTTTGTGCATGGTTGCTGATGTTATACGCTACATTTTTAGCCATCACTTCAGCAACATGCCCCTGTTTTGCTCTCCACTCCGGCCCCATTAGTGCTGCAGAGTCTCCAATGGCATACACACCGTCAAAGCCTGCTATCTCATTGTATTCATTGGTAACAACAAAGCCCGCCTCGCTCAGTGGCAATCCAGAGTCTGCCATGATGCGATGTCCGGTACCTGCCGAAATGAACATCGTCAGATCTGATTCTATTTTAGTCCCATCTTCAAAACAGATACCATCTTCTTCAAAATGTGTGATCTTTGAACCTACTCTTTTATGAATGTTCGTCATCTTAAACATCTTGTCCATTAATACAAGTGCTTTTTCCCCCATTTTTTGTCCGGGTTTTTCCATAGGTGCAAAAAACGTCAATTCAAAGTTTTCCCGCACACCTTTTTTCTTCAAATAGGTGTTCACATTAAAAAGTACTTCAAATGCAGGGCCACCCCGTACAGCAGAGGTATCTTTAGGATTACCGCCAAAGCCCATGGCGATCTTCCCCTCACCTTTCTGTATAAGTGCATCTAAACGTTCGTAAAGCGCCGTAGCCTCTTCTGGCTTACCGCAGATAGAAAGTGTATGTTCCATACCCTTGTGCTGTATCTTATCTTGTCCAAGGGCTACAACAATGTACGCATATTCATCCAAAACACGACCGCTCTGCAAAGTTACTTTCTTTGCGCTAGCCTCTAACTTTGTTACCGGATCTATGATCAGTTGAAACCCGTGTTTCATCGCAAGTTTATCCAAAGGAACAGATACATCCTCCCTTGTTACTTCACCTGTAGGTATCCAGATAGAAGTAGGATAGATATAAAAATAGTCTCTATCACTTACAAGTGTCACATCCAAGTCTTGTTTTTTAAGATAGATAGCTGCTTCCACACCAGCGAAACCGCCACCCAGTACCAATACTTTTGCCATCATATTTCCCCTAATACTTCAATATGCCTGTCTGCTCTTTAGTCACTAACGTATCTGAGACACTTGCATTTGCGCCAATGATCCCATAAATAGCACCTAGCAATAATCCTGAGAGGATCACAATCCATATCGTTAGTCTCTTCTCATTACTTCCTTTACCATTATAGTCTTCTATATTCTCAAGTGTTGGTTCAAACTGATTCATCTCTTCTCCTTATTTTTTTACCAGGTCTGCACGAGGGTAGAAGAAGACTACCTCTCTATCTACTACGATTTTCTCTTTATCATCTACCGCGTATGCTCTTATTGTTATAGGTATCGGAACATCTTTTCTTGTATTGTTAGCAAGCACTTCACTTGTTTCAAGAATAACCACCTTTTTCTTCTTCTGTCCTGCTCCCAGCTTAAATGGTTCACTAGGTCTATTGATCGTTATTTTATCATTTCCTATAATTTCAAAGTAGTACGTATGGTCTTGTCTATCCGTGTTGGCAAACATAAAAATATAGTCATTCTGTACTACGCCATGATCCAGTACTTTATAAAGTCTTTGTCCTTTATTGATGTTTAAGAGCATATGCTCTTTTTTACTTCCCATAACAAACAATGATACAAGTACAATGGATAGCACAGCAAAGTAAGCGATGACCTTCCCTCTAAAGTAATTTGTTTTACCTTCATGCCTAACCGCCTCTTTTTCACTTGACCAACGCACCAAACTCTCTTTACCCAGTGCGCCCATCACCGAAGTACAGGCATCGACACACTCAAGACAGTTGATGCACTCAAGCTGTAACCCTTTACGGATATCTATATGCGTAGGACACACAGTCACACAACTTTCACACGTCGTACATTCAGCACTTGGTTCAACCGTTAAAAGTTCTTTTTGTTTCGTAAACTTCTTTTCTCTTTCATAACCGTGTCCTTCATAAATTTCTCCACCACGAACAGGATCATAGACTGCCATGATGGTATCATCATCATAAAGTACCGATTGCACACGACTATAAGGACAAACATACACACAAAAGTTTTCTTTTATAAAAACAACATCCAGGATGATAAACACTGCGGTACTTACCAAAACACCTACCAATACCATATGTTCAGCAGGATTGGCCAAATACGCAAAAAAATCTTCAGGTGGAACAAAGAACCATAAAAAGTCAGCTGCAGCCACAAAAGCAATGACAGACCAAAGCAAAATAGCAATAACGCTTTTCACTTTATTTTCCATCTTGGACATATCCGGATCTTTCT
>JAPHUJ010000027.1 GCA_026193735.1 Sulfurovum sp. | reverse complement strand
CCAAAATAAGCGTTTTTTTTATTTTTTCCATACATGAGGTTAAAAAAGGATTTAAAGTGTGTTATTTTGTGTTTTAGCTAGTATTACACCGATTTTAGTGTTTTCCTATACTTTTCCATTACAAATGAGAATTGATTTACTCTAGAAAAATCATAAATAAGAAAAAAATCTAATTTCCAGCGTTAGCAGTTTGCATTTTCTTTTTTTGGGTTCGTTTTATTCTTTCGTTGCATCAACAAAGAAAAAAAGGAATGAAGGAGAAAAATATAAAAGTTTAAGATAAAGAAATATTGGAGTATTTGTTCCCCATGATTGTCATGGGGAACAAAAGTTAATTATTGACACCCTACACATTCTTGTGATCTATCTTCGACATCATTCGTAGATTCAGGAGACTGAGATCTTAGGTAGTATGTAGACTTCAATCCAAACTTCCAAGCATTCATATAGATCTCATTCAAGTATTTACCACTTGCTTTGTCAAGCGTGATAAAGATGTTAAGACTTTGTCCCTGGTCTAACCATTTTTGTCTGATCGCTCCTGCTTTGATAAGAAGGTTCTGATCTAGGTCATAACTTGGTATGTAGTACTGCCATGTGTCCGCTGTAAGATTTGGTGCTGTGACAGGGATGAGTCCTGAAAGGTTTTCTTCAAACCATTTTCTTTTATACACCGGTTCTATAGCTTGAGTGGTACCCGTAAGAATAGAGATAGAACTTGTAGGTGCAATAGCCATAAGGTAACCATTTCTCATACCATCAGTTTTCACTTTTTCTTTCAGTGCCTGCCAATCATGGCTATACCCAAAGAGTCCGCCTCTGTCAACAAGTTTACAGGCATTCTCATTTGCCTTGTCAATAGGAAAAATACCTTTAGACCAGTCCGAACCGTCAAAGGTAGGATAACGTCCTTTTTCCAATGCCAGGTTGCTTGATGCCTCAATGGTATAGTAAGAGAATGACTCCATCACTTCATCTATCTTAGTGAAGTGTTCATGGCTTCCCCACTCTATCTTTGCTTCTGCAAGCATTTGTGCTTCACCCATAACCCCAAGACCTATAGATCTTGATTTCTCGTTTGTCTTCTTTACTTTAGCCAGAGGATAGAAGTTCAAGTCAATAACGTTGTCAAGCATACGGATCGCTGTTGGCACCACACGTTCTAGATCTTCTTGTGTATGCACTTTAGAAAGGTTGACAGATGCAAGGTTACATACAGCAGTGTCACCATCTGTTTTCTCTTTGTCTACTATCCAGATCTGTTTACCGTTAATGCTGTCAAGGGCTGTCACTTTCTTCGCTGGTTTTGTAGTTCCATTGTCTACAGTAAGCATCTCGTTTTCATCATAGGCTTCTACACTTCCATCTTCGAATGTAAACTGCGTTTTGTACGTATTGGGTCCTGTGTTTTGAAAGATCTCTGTACAAAGATTTGTACTCCTGATGACCCCTGCATGCTTGTTGGGATTAGCTTTGTTTGCAGTATCTTTAAATGTAAGGAATGGATTTCCTGTTTCAAAATAAGAACGAAGCATCTCTTTCCAGAGCCCTTTCGCAGAAACTCTTTCTCTGGTGATCTTCTCATCAGAATTCTCAAATTCTATGTAACGTGCCTCAAATTCTTCACCGTAAAGTGTTGTCAATTCTGTCACTTCAAATGGATCAAAAAGTGTCCACATCTCATCTGCTTCTACTCTTTTCATAAAGAGGTCATTAAGCCAGATCGCAGGGAAAAGGTCATGTGCTCTACGACGCTCTTCTCCTGAGTTTTTCTTCAAGTCAAGAAAGTCACGGATGTCAACATGCCAAGGTTCTATGTAAACTGCAATAGCCCCTTTACGTGTGCCTAATTGGTCAACCGCTATAGCTACATCATTGGCTATCTTAAGAAAGGGTACGATACCTCCGGCAGCATGTTTATGTCCATCAATGAATGAACCCATACCACGCACCAGTGACCAGTCCCAACCTATCCCCCCACCAAACTTAGAAAGTAATGCCATCTCTTTATAAGCATCAAAAATACCTTCAATGTTGTCAGGTGTTGACCCGATGTAACAAGAGCTCAACTGATGTCTCGGTGTTCTTGCATTTGACAACGTTGGTGTTGCCGCCATCACTTCAAACTTACTCAAGATGTCATAAAACTTTTTCGCCCATGTTTGACAATCAAACTCATTTTGTGCCAAGAACATTGCCACACCCATAAAGAGTTGCTGAGGCAATTCAATAGGAGTGCCACTACGGTCTTTAAGCAAATATCTATCATAAAGTGTACGGATACCCAGGTAGTTAAACTGTAGATCACGCTCCGGCTTCAAGTAGGCAGTAAGATCATCAAGATCATACTTCTCTTTGAGTCCAAGAGCAATACGCCCTTCTTTCTCTCCACGCTCAAAGTATTCACGCAAATG
>JAPHUJ010000220.1 GCA_026193735.1 Sulfurovum sp. | reverse complement strand
CCCATTGACTCTATAAAAATAGATAAAAGCTTTGTGGATGAGATCACCAAAGAAAACAGCAAAGCCATCATATTGGAGACTATTATTGCTATGGGGAAAACACTTGATAAAAATGTTATCATAGAAGGTGTTGAGCACGAATATCAACGTCAATACCTCTTAAAACATGGTTGTCATTTCTATCAAGGCTATCTCTTTTCAAAACCTTTAAAGGAGAGTGACTATTGTATGACCATCTCACGTTTTAGCACCTGACTTTTAAATCAAAAAACAACCAGATATAGCAAGAAGGTATACAACCAAAGCTTATGTAAACAGATGCTATGATGATAAGTAAAATTAAAAAGAGCCATGTGGATGAAGCGAAGCATTGGCGTACTCAGGTACAGAGACCATGAAGGTGATTTAGGTTTGATTGAAATTGAAAAGGTTTAGCAGCATGATAGATATGTATATGCGGTCCTATCGGGACGATGGAAACAGGAAAAGAGTTGAAGTAGATGAATAATATGCAATTAAACGATAACTTTGTACAACTACCGCGAGGGAGTTTCCTTATGGGCTCTGATGACGCACTTGCAAAAGAGAGAGAAAAACCTTTACATGAGGTACGCATAGACTATGATGTGGCGATGTGTAAATTTCCAGTAACGGTAGAAGACTATATGCTTTTTGCTCAGGCTACAGGAGCAGAAGTCCCTATAGACAGGCATGAGCATTTGGGTTTTGATGTGCCTATACGTCGTGTGCGCTGGATAGATGCCAAAGCGTATTGTGACTGGAGGAGCCAGAGAGAAGGAAAGACTTTTAGGTTACCAACAGAAGCGGAATGGGAATATGCCTGTAGGGCAGGGAGTACGGGTAATTATTGTTTTGGTAATGATAAAACACTATTTGGTGAGTATGCCTGGTATACAGATAATTCAGAAGGTGTGACTCATAATGTAGGCACAAAAAAACCAAATGCATGGGGACTCTATGACATGCATGGAAATGTGTGGGAGTGGTGTAGCGATTGGTACAGTGAAACGTATGAACATACACCCACAGATGGTTCAGCGTATAAGGTACAAAATGAAAAGGGAAGGGTCTTGCGTGGTGGTTCTTGGAATGGAAGTGCTGAAAATAGCCGTTGTTCCTCTCGAATCAACCTTGGTTCAGGTGGACGGAATTATTTTGTAGGGTTTCGTGTGCTTCTGGAGCTTTAACCCGGACTATGCAATAGAAATCACCAAACTGGTACAAGTCATTGTGACGTGTGTATTCACAACACAAGCACGTACGCTCATTTTAACTATTCTATTACATGATCAGGGCTCAATTATGGTCTCATAATGCAACAATCATGATATATTGTTTTAGCAATAAGAGTTAATTTGTCTTAAATTAACAGATGGTTAACAAAGAGTCCGTTATAATCTTTTTTACTTAATGATACAAGGATGATAGAGATGAAGTATGTTTTTTCCATGAAAATGGCAGTGTTTATGTTGCTGATGTTTGGTGTAATTATCGGTGCAGGGACATTTATAGAAAATGACTATGGTACACAAACTGCAAGAGCATTGATATACAAGGCACAATGGTTTGAAGTGTTTTTAGCCTATTTTATAGCGATTTTGATTTACAATATGATCAAAGCCAAATCTTACAAGACCAAACCGGCTGTTTTTCTTTTTCACTTTTCTTTTGTTGTCATTGCACTGGGTGCTTTAGTGACACGCTATGTGGGCTATGAAGGTATCATGTCTATTCGTGAGGGTCAGTCAAGTCATACTATGGTTTCAGATGTAAAAGTATTGCAATTGCATGCGACACAGGCAGATAAGAGTGCTGTACTGGAAAAAGAACTTTATTTTTCAACTATGACAGATAATCATTTAACTCAGAGTCTTCAAATAGGAGATAAAAAAGTTGAACTTGAACTACTTACATATATGCCAACTGCGGAAGAAAAAGCTGTACCCTCAGACACTGGAAAGAAACTTTTAGAACTTAAGATATCTACTGGACAAAAAGGTGAAATGTACTTTTTTGCAAAAGGAGAGAAAAAAGATTTTGGCGGTTTTTATGTGGGGTATGATATTACACCCACAACAGACAAGCCTACTTTCCTCATAAAGGAAGATACAAATGGACTTAAAGTAGACTTTCCTTTCGTATTGAAAACTTTAAATATGAATGACAGAAGTTCTGGTGAACTCAAAGGTGGAGAAAACGAGTTTAAGAACAGAATGCTATACCGTTTTGGGTCTAATGCCATCGTGTTAAAAGAAGTACATGAAAAAGCAGTACTACAAATGAACTCTCATGAGATTAAAACCCAAAAAGGACAGGCAGAGTATATGCAATGGAAAGTCAGCGTCGGTGATCAAAGCGCACTGGTGACCACAAAACCTTATAAAGGTAAAACAGGTGAGATCAAACAACTTGACCTTAATGGCGTGCATATAGACATGCGTGTGGGTGCAAAACTGATAGATCTGCCATTCAGCATAAAACTTGAAAACTTTGAGTTGGAGCGCTACCCAGGTTCTATGACACCTGCATCTTATTCTAGTGATGTGGTGCTTATAGACAAAGAAGAAAATATTAACATGCCATATAAAATCTACATGAACCATATACTTGACCACAGAAACTACCGTTTCTTCCAATCTTCATATGACCAGGATGAAAAAGGTACAGTACTTTCAGTGAACCATGACCCGGGAACATTGCCTACCTACATAGGATATATTTTACTTGCACTGGGAATGATCTGGTCTTTATTCGCACCTAGTGGAAGGTTCCAGAAACTACTTAAGGGGGCAAGAAAACTGCAAGCATCTGCTGCGGCAGTAGCCATGGTAGCACTTTTGGCATTCAGTCCGCAAAATCTGAATGCAGCCTCACCAAGTATAGATGCAGAGATGTTAAAAACGATGCAGTCCTATAATGCTGCACATGCAAAAAACTTTGGAAAACTTGCAGTGCAGGATCATCAGGGACGTATGAAACCAATGGATACTGTTGCACATGATGTTGTCGCTAAGATCACGGGAAGATCAGTACTTTTTGATCTTGAACCGACACAAATGTTGCTAGGTATGATCATGCAACCCGGACTTTACCAAAATGTACCGATGATAAAAGTGGGACATAAAAAGATAGCGGTTACACTGGGACTGCCTGAAACTACAAAATATGCAAAATTCTCAGACTTCTTTTCCGAATCAGATAACAGTTACAAGATTTTTGATGCAGTGACCCAAGCCAGCCAAAAGAAACCATTGGAAAAAACACAATACGATAAAGAACTTATCAAGATAGATGAAAGAGTTAATGTTGCTTTTATGGCGTATCAGGGATCCCTAATGCGCATTTACCCAAAACCTGACGATGCCAACAATAAGTGGATGGCACCTATGGATGCAATAAAAGACTTCCCTAAAAAACAAGCTGATGCAGTAAGAATGAGTATTTCTGCATATTTTCAGATGGTAGCACAAGGACTTAAAACAGGTGATTGGTCAAATGCAGATTTAACACTTAAAGGCATACGCCAGTATCAGGAAAAGTATGGTTCTGCAGTAATGCCAAGTCCAACGCATATTGACATGGAGATCAAATATAATAAATTCGGACTCTTTGGCAAACTTGTTCCACTTTACTTGCTTTTAGGACTATTACTTTTAGTGTTTGCATTTATCAATGTGCTTAAACCTGCATTTCCTATGAAATGGATCATGCGAGGAGCATGGGTGATCCTTATCATCGGGTTTGCTATGCATATCGTCGGATTGGGTATACGCTGGTATATTGCAGGACATGCACCGTGGTCAAATGCCTATGAATCCATAGTATTCATCGCAGCTTCGACGGTACTTGCTGGAGTTATTTTGGCACGCAGATCGCCATTTGCTTTGGCGGGAACAGCTATCCTTGCAGGTGTGACCATGGGTGTAGCGCATATGAACTTCATAAATCCGGAAATCACCAACCTTGTACCCGTACTTAAGTCATACTGGCTCATGATACACGTGGCAACGATCATCTCTGGTGACGGTTTCTTCGGATTAGGGTCTATCTTATCCCTTCTTGTACTGATACTTTATGTATTAAGAGGTAAAAATGGTAATGAGAATATCGATCGTTCTATCAAAGAACTTACAAATCTCTCAGAAATGGGACTGATCATAGGACTCATGTTGTTGACTGTTGGTAACTTTCTTGGTGGTGTATGGGCAAATGAAAGTTGGGGACGTTACTGGGGTTGGGACTCAAAAGAGACTTGGGCTGCAGTTACCATACTTATCTATGCAACTGTACTTCACTTGAGATTCATACCGTCATTAAAGTCAAATTTTATTT
>JAPHUJ010000178.1 GCA_026193735.1 Sulfurovum sp. | reverse complement strand
GATAATGTGTTTTTTTAGTCTTTGGATTATCTGGACCTCTAAACGCAGTGTCATGCTCATCCCAGTCCAATTTCTTCGCTTGTTCTTCATACGGCATACCAAAGAAAAAGAAAATAAAATCCCAAATTGCAATGAAAAATTTCTTTATTGAACCAAATATATATTTCATGATTGTCCCAATCCAAAGACATTTGAAAGCGTATTGATGTAATTAAAATACCCTGTAATGGAGACAGCTTCTAGTATTTGAATATCACTATAGCCCATCTCTTTAAGCGCATCTATTTCTTCTTTTAAGATTTTATAATTATCTTTTTTAGAAGCTTTGATACAAAAATTCAAAAGTGCTTTTTCTTTTTCATCTGTATTTATTGCCTCTACACCTTGAAGGACTTCTTCAATACGCTCTTCAGACATACCAAGCATTTTTGCAATACTTTTATGAACATCTACACACATTTTACAACCATTTTCTATGGAGATAAGTAAGGCAATGGACTCTTTTATATCATAAGAAAGTGTTGTCTCATCCAACAGGTATTTTTGGATCATGCCATCTGTCGCAAAATAAATCTTTTCATCCAGTGCCAACAGTTTAAATATTTCACCCAATTGTCCTGTTTTTTCCAATATTGGCTGGGCTCTTTTTTGAATATCGGGAGACATCTCTTCAAATTCAGGTAATTGTATATGTGCCATTTCTGTCCTTATTTCTAGGTATCATTTTATAAAACGTTAAGTCATACTTTACGTTTTTAAATTATATGCTATAATACTTAAATTAAAGTTAATAAGTAAGGCTAAAAGTTGGAATATAAAATATCTGAATTGGTAGCGAAAACACAAGTGCCAAAATCAACGATTTTGTATTACATTAGAGAAGGGCTTCTACCTAAAGCCAAAAAAATAAAATCTAATGTACATCGATATAGTGATGAACATGTTGAGCTCATTCACTATATTAAATATATGAAAGAAGAGATAGGTAGCACGAATGAACAGATAAAGTTTGCTTTACAGAATCAAAATCAGTCCTTTTCCAGTTCTGCAACCATGTTACAACCTTTGATGAATACACTCAGCGCGATTCCTTCAGATGCTGAGCATTTTACTAAGGAAGAGTTTATCAAACATTTTCATGTAGATGTAGGTCTTTTGGAAGAACTTTTGAATGATGGTATTGTGTTGCCTGTAAATCAGGATGATTATACAGATAGAGAAGCCAGTATCATTAAGTTAGTGACATATTTTAAGGAAGTTGGCGTTGATTACAGTATTTTAAAAGCATACGTGCATCATGCCAAAGCAATGAGTGAACTTGAATACCAAATGCAAACACAGCTTTGCAGTGTACGAAATGATAAAAATTTTTCCACACTTTGGAAGATAATGTTTGAGAGTCTGTTTAATGCAAAAACGTATATTTTTAATCGTAATACCTATCAGGTTCTACTCAATGCAGTAAAGAATGAGATCAGACAATAATAATATATAGGTAAATCTTCTCAATGGCATGAAGATAACTTAGTTCTATATTTCAATCCATCTACAAAATTCTAAGTTTTATTCAATTTTATAAAGCCTTTTTCTCTTATTTTACATATGCATTGCACACACTATGAAGATACTAGAGACAATTAGTTGTGTGGAGGCATATCATGAAAAAAGATAAATTTATCATAGCAACGATACAAGTATCTCCTCTTTTTATGGATTTAGATGCAACGATAGAAAAAGCGTGTGATCTTATCAAAAGGCTGCAAAAAAAGGTGCTGAAGTAGTTCTATTTCCAGAAGCATTTGTACCTGTTTATCCTGATTGGATATGGAAAGTATGAAGGTAAATGTAGCATACACAGATACGCCCTTGTGATGTTGAGTAGAATTAACTATTTAGGAGTAGGATGCTAAATAGCATAGCTTATCATGTCTCAACATATAATGGTTTAATAAACTTAGTAGAAAAGATATAGATCTGGCATGAGATAAAAATGCTACTTTGGCTGGTGGGTGAATTTAGCAAATAAGGGATGATGATCAGACAAATTATGATTTCTTTCTATACTGTGTTCAAGAAGTTCAATTCCTCTATAAAAAATAAAGTCTAAATGATTTCTCATAAAAGACTTGACTTTATCACTTTTTGAAAAGGGTACAGGAGAAAAATTTAAATTTTCCATTTTTGTGTGAAGAAATTTCATTCTATTCTTATTCCAGGAATTAAAATCACCAGCAATTATCATCGCTCCATCATACTCATCGATTATTTTAATCATGTTATCTATTTCTTTATAATAGTGTCTATTTTCTCTAAAATTAATAGCATGAAGATTGAGAATTAATAAAGGAGAATCGTCTTCAAAAGAGTGACGTGTTAAAAGTAGGCTTTTACGAGGACCAAATATTAATTCTTTACCATGTGAAAGAAAAGGCTTACTATGCATGGTTTTACATTTACTTGCTGTTAAAACACCATAAAATGCAGAACATTTTTCTAAATTTGCTGCAGCACTGAATGATAGACCAGGAAGATTTAATTCTATATCGTGTTTAAAATCGGCTTCTTGGAATACAAAGAAGT
>JAPHUJ010000244.1 GCA_026193735.1 Sulfurovum sp. | reverse complement strand
ATAGTCTCTTTAGCTTTGACAACTGCCTCATCAAGAAGATCTATAAGCTTTACTGTTCCGCCGTCACGTGTTTTAAATGGCTTTCCGCCTTTATCCATCATCGTACCAAATGCAATGTGCTCAAGTTTCACATCGGGATCAACAAATCCTGCCTCTTTCGCTACTCTAAATACTTGCTTGAAGTGTTCACCTTGTCTGGCATCAACCACATATGAGATACGTTTTGCACCTAAAGTTTGTGCTCGGTAACGTAATGCTGCAAGGTCGGTAGTAGCATACAGGTAACCCCCATCACCTTTTTGAACAATGACAGGAACTTCATCACCCTCTAAAAATACACATTGCGCACCATCACTTTGTGTCAATAGTCCTTTTGCATCCAAATCGCTTACAACAACACTTAGATCATCATTATAAAAACTCTCTGCACGTACATCATCCCGTGTTAAATTGACACCAAGTTTTTCATATACTTCTTCGCAGTGTCCCAAAGAAATATCTATAAACTTTTGCCAAAGTTCTAAACAGTGACTGTCACCACCTTGAATTTTTACAACATATTCTCTGGCTTTATTTGCAAAGTCTTCATCTGCATCAAAACGTCCTTTAGCATCTTTATAAAACTGCTCCAAGTCTTTTAAACTTCCAGAACCGTCTTCATGCATCTCTTCAAGATAAGCAATAAGCATCCCAAACTGCGTACCCCAGTCTCCGATGTGATTTTGACGTATGACTTCATCCCCAAGATAGGTTAAAAGATTTGCTAATGTATCACCGATAATAGTAGAACGTAAATGCCCCACGTGCATCTGTTTAGCCATATTGGGACCAGAATAATCTACTACTACTTTAATAGGTGTTTCACGCTTTTCTACCCCTAACCTGGTATCTTTACGTGCCACTTCACATTGTGTAGCTATCCATACAGGATTCAACCAAAGGTTGATAAATCCTGGTCCTGCTATCTCTGCCTTCTCCACTACTCCCGTTAAGTCAAGATTTTCTATGAGTTCTGTAGCTATCATCCTAGGATTCTTACCCAGTTCTTTAGACAATGCCATCGCCCCATTAAATTGAAAGTCACCAAATTCAGCTTTTGTAGCTTCAGACACACTCATCGGTTCGTGCTCTATACCTGCTTTTATAAAAGCTTCTTTAATGACTTGATTGATTTGTGATTTTAATTTCATACTGTACCATTCGATAGGGGTTTAAAAGGTGTAGAGTCCCGATGGAACTCTAAAGGTTTGTCACAGAGAGTGACATTTGAGTTAAGCGTTTTCGCTTTTTTTCTCTTCTACTGAAGCTTCAACTTTTGGCTCTTCTTTAGAGGCAATCTCTTTAGTATCTTCTTCATCATCATCTTTAATTGCTTTTTTAAAGTCTTTGATACCTTTTCCCATACCTTTTGCAAGATCTGGAATCTTTTTTGCTCCAAAAAGAAGCACAACGATCGCCAATACGATCAATAGTTCCGGCATACTTGGCATACCCATGTCAATCCTTTTATTTTGCTCCTGTGAGCATTAATTTTGAATAATTATACTGCAATATGTTTAATGTTAGTTATTTGCCAACCATTGTGCAATAAATTTTTCTTCATCTTCTTCACTTTGTTTCAACCTGGCAGCCTTGGCAACAATAACAAACTGCCTTGCAGCCTCTTCTACGGTATCATTGATAATGGTAAAATCATACTCGCCTAGCGCTTTTATCTCACCTTTCGCATTTTTGATGCGATTCACTATCACAGACTCATCATCTGTAGAACGTGCGCGAAGTCTTGTCTCCAGTGCTTTAAGTGTTGGCGGTGTAATAAATGCGGATGTGGTAATGTCATCCATCTTTGCACGTACGAGTCTATGACCTTGAACATCGATGTCAAATATAACCAATTTACCCTCTTCAAGGGCTTTTCTTACTGGTTTAAGTGATGTACCATAGTAATTACCATGTACCTGTGCATACTCTAGAAAATTTCCTGCTTTGATATCTTCTTCAAAACTCTCTTTACTCACAAAAAAATAATCTCTACCATTTTCCTCACCCACTCTAGGTGCGCGGGTAGTTGTCGATATCGAAAAATAATATTCACCTATCTCATCTGACGCAGCGTTGATAATGGTACTTTTCCCCGCACCACTTGGTCCGGAAAGCACTAAAATAGCACCTTTTTGCATTATTGATCATCCTCTAATTTTATCTTGATCTTGATCTCTTCGCCTTTTAAAAGTTTTTTTATTTTTTTAGGCTTTAAAGTAGCAATAGCCACACTAAGTGCTTCTTCTATATGTGCAAGCTCTATTGGACTAAACTGTGTCTCTTTTTTCTTTTTTCCCTCTTTATTACTTTTCTTTGTGTTGTCGAAAAAGTCTCCAGCCCCTACACTTAACTCTTCAACGATCTCATTTTCTTCTACGATCTCTAATCCATCAGCGATAAGTTTCTCTTTAATGACTTTTACTTTACGTGCCTCATACTCGTCATCACTTAAGACCACATCATCCTCAGGCATCTCTATCTCATCATCATCCATATCTAACAGTGCTTTGATTTTTTCTATCTCATTACTATTAAGTATTTCTGTATCTCTATCTTCCTGTATCTCTAACGTATCGTCTGTTTCTTCTTGATCTTCAGAAAGTGGGAAAATAGTGGGCAATACTTCTTCCTCAACACTCTCTTCATCTGTAGCCAGAGGAAAGATAGAGATATTTTCTTCCTCAATATCCTCAGACACTTCACTCATGTCAACATCTTCAATGACTTTGATGATTTGCGAAGGTAAAAATGGCTTTTTGATGGTCTCATCAAAGCCTGTCATATGTGCACCACTATAAGAAATAAAAACTTTTTTTCTTACGTCTAACTTTTCAAGCAATGCTTTTACATCATTCGAATAAGAGGCCTCATCAACAAACAATATGTCATACGAAACTTTTTCTACTGCTTCTGCACTATTTACCTCAACCAACACAATATGCTCATCACGTGTACAGAGTGCAAGCAGCCTAGAGACAACAGGATTGATGTTAATGAGTAAAATTTTCATAGATAGAAACTCCATAGATATATTGGCATCATTGTAATATAAATTTGGTTAGGGCTTGGTTTTAGAGGTGTATAAGAAAAAAGGCATCAAAAGTAAAGTCGAAAACTATACTCTTCTTCTTATTTGTGTTCATATTTCCGTGAAGCACTCCATAGATTAGGCGTTTCATAACCTTTTAACTAAAACAAAAAAATTAAATGTCAGTAGATAAAGGGCGTTACTTACTGACAGTTTCTCTATCCATTATTCATTCAAGTCTCTTATGCTGTTAACCTTATAAAATATGTTAGATTATAAGGTTTTCATTTTCTAGGGAATTAAGGCGTAGACTTAAGCTTTTATTTTAATAATTAATACATTTTTTCTGTATTTAAATCGGACTCACGAGGGCAACAATATTAATAGTTATCCCAAAAACAATATAAAGAACTTTTTTATTCTGACTACAGTATTGAAGTGCTTCAGGAACTTTCAGGGTTTGATGATAAAATTGTGGTCAGAGTCTTCGCTATAGATGCGAAATAGCTATATTTTAACATTATTATTTGTGGCATAGGTGGGGCAGTATTTTTGATTGTAGTCACTGGTGTATTTTTTTCTTCTTATTCAACAGAATCCACTAAAAAATCGTTAAAATAAAATACAGGACACAAGGAAAGAAAATGAAGAAAATAATTTTAGCAACTACAGTATTTGCCACTACTATTTCACTTCAAGCTCTAAGTTTTGATGATGTAAAGGATAAAGTTAAGTCTTCTATAAAAGATTTTAAAAAATTTCGACATCCTTCTGATATGAGTGCAAAAGAAGTAGTTGAAACAATGTCGATGGGAGTATTAAGTACAGAACTCATCACCAAAGCATTTAAACAAGCATTAAAAATAGGCGTCAATAAAGCTGTTGACACTCTAGGGAAAAAAGGCGGATTTATGGATAATGCAGCTGTTCGAATCCCTCTTCCACCACCATTTTCTCAAATGGAGTCGATGATTCGAGCAGCAGGTGGCGGTGATATGATCGATGAATTTATTCTTTCTATGAATAGAGCAGCTGCCCGTGCAGCTCCACAAACTGCGGGTATATTTGTAACTTCTATTGAAGATATGTCTTTTAATGATGCTGCAGATATTTTAATGATGGATGGGAGTCCTGCAACAGATTATTTTAAACGGCATACAAGAGAAGATCTTAAAAAGCTGATAACACCTATTATTATAAAAGAGATGAAAACAAACCAAGTTTACAAATACTACGATGCTGTAAAAAAAGTCGCTGATCCGATGATGAAATCTTTTGCCAAAATGACAAACTTTATGGGAATGGCAGAAAAATTACATATAAAAAAGTATATACCACAAGATGGTGTGAACATAGAAGAGTATGTAACAGACCATACCATTGATGCTATCTATTTCATGATAGGACAATCAGAAAAAATGATTCGTACAAATCCAGTACACCAAACAACTGCAGAACTTAGAAAAGTTTTTGGCAAGGTAATGCCATAAACACAAAATATTGGTAAGCCTCTCAAAAACCCCACTCAAGCAACCTACGACGGTAGCTTTGGGCTGAACGACATTGAGCTTCTAAACTAAAATAATAAATAAGACGCTGGATCAAATCGGTTATTCAGGTCGATCTGCTGCGTGCCCAGT
>JAPHUJ010000211.1 GCA_026193735.1 Sulfurovum sp. | reverse complement strand
TAGGTTAATTATAGGGTTATTTGATCACAAATAGTAGTGATTTATGACATAACTTAGGCCAAATAGCAGAGGCACAAACAAAAGTGTACTCAGTAATATAAGGGAAGTCACATCTTTAGGCCTGCAGTTATACAAAGAAGCCAGGTTGATGTTGGCAACAGCCAAAGGCACCATCATCTCCATAAAGATAACACCCTGCACAAAGAGTGGTAGGTTCGTAAAACTGAGTATCACAGCTGTAGCCAAAGGGATGATTATAAATTTTTGGCTGATAGTACCTATGAAAAGTTTGGGGTGCAGTTCTCTGATACGTATGCCCTGAAGGAAGGTGCCCAGTAAAAAAAGTTGCAAGACAATGCCGGTGTAAGCTCCCATCTTGAAAAACTCTTGAATCTGTGCACTTAGAGGTATGTCGTATATATTAATAAATATGGCGACAACAGAGGCAGGGATGATAGGGATCTTAACGATGTTAAGGAGTGAATCTCTGATACTGAATGAACCCCGTGAATAGATGTATACACCGATGATATAGACTACAAAAACATTAGCTATATTGATGAGGGTCGTATAGATGACAGATGCTTCACCAAAGAGTGCGATTCCCAAAGGGATACCTATATTGCCCGTGTTGCCTACGAAGCCTGCTATGGAAAAGATAGCTCTTTCTTTAGGGTCGGTAAATAGTATTTTCCCTATGATGATGGTTGGAACAAGCAGGGCTAAGATGATGCCAAGGTACAGGAGTGGGACGTAAAGATGCTCACTGTGCAACTTGGCTGTACTAAAGCCCCAGATCGTGACAAAGGGCTGTAGAAAGTAGACAGACATTAGGGTCAGTGTTTTTGTATTCATCTCTTCTTTGAAGATGCGCTTAGCCATATAGCCCAGAAGTATGAAGACATAGACAAAGAGTATGCTCATTAGTGTTTCAATCATGAAAGGATTATAACTTATTTTGGGTTAACTTATTTTAGATATGATTCTTTAATTATAATTTAGGATTTTTTATGGATTTTGGTTCTTTGGAAACATGGGGTTATCTGGCGGTAGCTTTTTTTGCATTTGGCGGTTCGCTGTTCATAGTCGCAGCAGCAGGGGTATTTTCTTTCATGGGAAAGATGGATCTGACAACAGCGCTAGCCATAGCTACAGTGTCAAACTTTATGGGTGATATATTTCTTTTTTATCTGGGAAAATACCAGAAAAAAGAGATACAGCCTTACTTCGCAAAACACAAACGTAAAATAGCCCTTGCAACGCTTATCATGCGTAAGTACGGGGTATTGGCCATATTTATACAAAAGTTCCTCTATGGTATAAAAACCCTTGTACCTCTTTCTATGGCACTTGCCAAATACGATTTTAAGAAGTTTGCATTTTACAATGTATTTGCATCTATTGTGTTTGTACTGACTATAGGATTGAGTGCTTATTATTCAAGTGAAGTGATCATCGCGATATTTGCTTATATCAAAATAAACCCATGGATAGCACCTGTGATCTTATTTACTATTATTGGTGCGGTATGGTTTATTTTAGAAAATATGACTAAGAAAAAATAGTTTTACTTTTTATCTTGACTTGTTACAGGAAGAAATAAAGATGGTAACGGATGTTACCATCTGAGTACAGTTAAGCTCTTTTTTGCGCCACAAACTTTTCAATACGTCTGATACCTTCACGGATAGTCGTTATATCTGTAGCAAATGAGAATCTAAAGTAACCCTCACTTCCAAAACCTATACCTGGAACTACGGCAACACCAGTCTCCTGGAGTAACTCTTTACAAAATTCTATAGAGTCATTTGTAATATCTTTGATGTTTACGAAGAGATAAAATGCACCTTGGGGCTTAAGTACCGAGAGACCATTGATGTCGTTGAAAAGTTTAACAGCTTCCTCTGCTCTACCTTCAAAAGCCCTTCTCATTTGTTCTATCTCTTGATCCACTTCACCAAGTAGTGCAGGGATAGCTGCCTTTTGAGTGATAGAGTTGATGTTTGACGTACTTTGACTTTGAAGGTCATCCATAGCGCTAATAAGGGCTTTGTTTGGCGTTGCCAAATATCCAAAACGCCATCCGGTCATAGCAACTGATTTACTAAGCCCATTGATGGTCACCGTTCTTTGATACATGTCTTCTGAGATGCTTGCCGCTGCTACAAAATCTATGTCATAGACAAGTTTTTCATACATTTCGTCAGAGGCTACGATGATGTCTGTACCTTCAAGTACTTCAGCCAATGTTTCAAGTTCTGATCTGGAATAGACAGAACCGGTAGGGTTTGACGGTGAAGTAAGTACCAGCATTTTTGTTTTTGGAGTGATGGCAGCTTGGAGTTGAGCAGCTGTGATCTTAAATCCGCTTATTTCATCTGTATCTATAATGACAGGGATACCATCAGCATACTTTACAAGCTCAGGATAAGTTACCCAGTAGGGTGCAGGGATGATGACTTCATCTCCTTTGTTGATAACAGCCTGGAAAAGATTAAAAAGTGACTGTTTCGCACCATTACTTACGATGATGTCTGAAGGTGCATAAGTAAGATTATTTTCTCTTTGAAGCTTCCCTGAGATAGCCTTTAAAAGTTCTGGTATACCAGCAACTGCAGTGTATCGGGTAAATCCATCATTGATCGCTTTGATGGCTTCTTCTTTGATCCGCTTTGGCGTATCGAAATCTGGTTCTCCGGCAGAGAAAGAAATAATATCTTTACCTTGTGCTTTAAGGTCACGTGCAAGTGAAGAGATAGCGATAGTAAGCGAAGGTGATAGTGTTTGTATACGATCTGAAAGCATG
>JAPHUJ010000160.1 GCA_026193735.1 Sulfurovum sp. | reverse complement strand
GATAAATTCGAAATTCTTTCTGGTACATTTGAAGGGGTGAGTACAGGTACGCCCATAGCAATGGTTATCTTCAACACCAATCAAAAATCCAAAGACTATGAGAATGTTAAAGACCTCTTTCGTCCCGGGCATGCAGACTTTACATACTTCCACAAATATGGGATAAGAGACTACCGTGGCGGCGGACGAAGTTCAGCCAGAGAAACAGCTGCCCGTGTAGCAGGTGGCGCCATCGCAAAACTGATGCTTAAAGAACTGGGGGTTTCCATACAGAGTGGACTGTGCGAAGTGGATGGCATCAAAGGTGAAGTACAAGATTTCGAATATGCAAAAACGTCTAAACTATACGCCCTTGATCCTGAACAGGAAGCGGCACAGGAAGCAGCCATCCTTGCAGCTAAAGATAATCATGATTCTGTAGGCGGTGTGGTACTTACCACTGCTACAGGAGTACCTATAGGACTAGGTGAGCCACTCTACTACAAACTCGATGCCATACTGGCAGAAGCAATGATGGGTATCAATGCAGCCAAAGCTGTAGAGATAGGTGATGGTGTAGCCAGTACCCATCTTAAAGGGAGCGAAAATAATGATGAGATCACCCTGAATGGCTTTAGATCTAATCATGCAGGCGGTATGCTGGGTGGTATCTCCAATGGCGATACCATCATCGTAAAAACACACTTTAAACCGACTCCGTCTATTTTTCAGGAGCAGCAGACCATCACTACTCATGATGAAGAGGTAAAATGCAACCTAAAAGGAAGACATGATCCTTGTGTAGCCATTAGAGGTGCGGTTGTATGTGAAGCTATGATGGCACTTACTCTTGCTGATATGACCCTGCTTAACATGGGCAAAAAGATGGAACATTTAACTGCTCTTTACAAGGGTAAATAATGAATCTTAAAAAATTAGGATTTTGGATATTTGGAATTGTCCTTGTTTTGACAATCTACTACTTTACTACCAGCTATTCTCAAACTATTAAAAGATCAGAACAAATTACAAAATTAAAACAACAAATAAATGCACAACTTACCCAGATACAAACAAACGGATTTACTATCTCAAACAGAGAGATACTAAAAGAGAAAGAACACTTTATTGTCAGTTTAGATGACCCTCAAAAAGCTGTTGTATTTTTTGCACAAAAAGGTATCCGGATGAAAGTTGAGGAGGCAGAAGAACTCAAAGGCTTAAAGCTAGACACGGATGTAGTTTACTTAAATGATACTATTGCTATAGAGATATACCCTATTGTATTACCAATAAATTTAAAAACGCTTCTGATCAAAGAAAATGACAAAGAAATATTAGCGCAGATTGACGAAATGCTAAAGAAAAAAATACTCTTTACACATATTGATATAGATCATAGTGCTACAACTTTCAAAGGATATATAAAAGACATCAATGAAACAGTAAAAGGGAAAAAAGAAATACAAGTCAATCTGAAAGGGTATCAATTTTCAGGGAATATCAAAGATGAAAGAATCATTAAATTCAACCAAACCCTGAATACACTTCGGCTATATATGAGTGATATAATAGATAGATATATGTCTGATCTACAGAGCAGTTATGTACTTACAGGGGAAACAGCTTATGACTATACCAGTGAGTACACCATAGGGAAAATGCAGATCAATGAAGATCCGGAGGTTACGCTCCTTGCAACTGATATCTCACTATTCTCTACATCCCATGTGAAAAATGGACTGGCGGTAGAGAGACTGAACACTAAGATTAAAAATATTGATCTCCTGTCTGATAAAAATAAGTTTGGTATGCAAACTTTCTTCCTAGATATGAATATTAGCAACATTGATGTATATGTGTTGGAAAAATTACAAAAAACCGATTCAAATAAAGAAAAAAAGTTTGATACCCTTGAAAAAACACTTTCAAACACTATACATCTTGAGATACCAACCCTTTCTGTTGACAAAGTAACACTTAAAGGAAAAGAGATGGATGGCTTTACCCTTCACTCTATCCTGGATATCGATCCATCTTTAGATATTTACAGCTTAGGAACAAACCCTAAACATGCGCTAAGTAAAATGGATGGGAATATCACCCTATCACTCTCGAAAGAAATTCTTGAGCTCATCAAAGAAGATCCAAAAGCTATGCTTGGGTATATGATGTATAGACCCAAAAGAGTGCTGGGGAATAAGGTTTATGATCTTAAACTCAAAGACGGGTTATTAAACATAAATGGAAAAGATTTTAAGCTAAATGGTAAACCTGTTAAATTTTAGAGCATCGGCTTATCCAAGCCTTTCACTCTAAAAGTTTTACGATGTACTTCACATCGGTCATATTTAAGTAAAGCCTCCACATGGGCTTTGGTTCCATACCCTTTATGTTTTTCAAATCCGTACTCGGGATACTTTTTTGCCATCTCTATCATTTCCCTATCATGTGTGACTTTTGCCAGGATACTTGCAGCGCTGACTTCAGCCACCTTATTATCTGCCTTGATCATTGTGCTAATGTTGTCAACACCAAAAGTACTGTTTCCGTCAAAAAGGTACTCCACTTCAGGCAAATGTTTTTGTATGCTTTGTAAACCTTGTTGTAAACATTGAGAGATACCCATCTGATCTACCTCTTGTGCAGAAAAAGAGACGATGTGATACTCAGCGTTTTCAATTACCAAAGGATAAAGTGCTTCACGTTTTTTCTCTGTCAGTTTCTTCGAATCCATCAACCCCTCTACAGGATTTTTAAGCACTACACCTGCTATCACCAACGAACCAGCCAAAGGACCACGTCCTGCTTCGTCTATACCACATAGCGGTTTCTTATTCATGACTCAATTCCTGAAAGCAGAACCAGGAACTCTTTCCCGTAACGTTCAAACTTCACTTCTCCTATCCCATGTACTGCAAGCATTTCTTCTTTGTCTTGTGGGACCTTCTGACTCAAGTCTTTCAATGTTTTGTCTGAAAAGACTATATAAGGAGGTATCCCTTTTTCAGAAGCTATTTGTGTACGTAGATCACGGAGCTTATCATACACTTCCACATCATAATCATCAAAATAACTCACTTTCTTTTTAGTCTCAGCTTTTTGTACTGTAAGTCTCTCTTTTTTGAGCTCAATATGATGTGCACCTTTTATGACCTCAATACCAAAAGCTGTCAACTTGTACACTTTAAACTCACCT
>JAPHUJ010000218.1 GCA_026193735.1 Sulfurovum sp. | reverse complement strand
TGACTATGATTGTTATCCAAAACTTTATTTATGGTCTTACAAATTCACAAACATCTCCTACTACACCACAAGGTATGTGGACAGTAACACAAAAGATAGGTAACATTGATCCTACTTTTGATGCTTGTAGATTGGTTGAAGCTGCAGGAGCAACTTTTGTAGCTCGTGAGTCTGTTACAGCACCTAAAAAACTTGAGAAGATCTTTAAAGCAGCTTTAGAACATAAAGGTTTTGCGTATGTGGATGCTTTGACTAATTGTCACATTAACTTAGGTCGTAAAAATAAAATGGTTGCAGCTATGGATACTCTTGATTGGATCGATAGCATTACAACACCTAAAAAGAAATGGGATGCTATGACTGAAGAAGAGAGATTAAACTTGCTTCCAACAGGTATTTTACATGAAGATACTACTAAAGATGAGTATTGTGACTTGTACCAAATGGTTATAGATGCACATCAGGGTAAAAGAACTAAAATCACTCAAGATGATTTTGAGAAAAAGATATAAGGAGACACAATGAGTACTAGAACAGTAATGAGATTTACAGGTGTTGGTGGACAAGGTGTTCTTCTAGCAGGTGAGATTTTTGCTTCTGCAAAAATCGCACAGGGTGGTTACGGTATGAAAACTGCAACTTATACATCACAAGTACGTGGTGGACCAACACTTGTTGATATTCAACTTGATGACAATGAAATTTGGTATCCATATGCAATTGATGGTCAGATCGACTTTATGCTTTCTGTTGCAGATGTTTCTTATCAGCAGTTTAAAGGTGGAGTAAGAGAAGGTGGCACGATCGTTGTTGAACCAAACCTTGTACACCCAACTGAAGAAGATAGAAAAAAATGGAACATTGTTGAGATACCTATTATTACCATCGCAAAAGAAGAAGTAAAACTTGTACTTACGCAGTCAGTTGTTGCTTTGGCAATTGCTAATACATACACACATGCAATTGATGATGATCTTTTAGTAGCTACAATGCTTGAAGCAGTTCCTGAAAGATTCCATACTCCAAATAAATTGGCGTATGAATTAGGAAAAAAATATGCAGAAGAAGCCATAGCTAAGGCAGCATAGTTTTCCAATTAAGGGTGTATATTGCAGTAATTTACTGACATGTACACCTTTAAAATTACTCTACAATAGATCAATAAAAAATATTTTAATCTTCATTATCTTTAGAATTTGTGTATAATAATTCTAAAAGTACTTACATATGAATTATCAACAAATATTAGATGACATTTATACAGAAATCCAACCTTACCTTTCTAAAGGAAAAGTGGCAGATTATATCCCTGCACTTGCTGAAATACCCAAAGAACAGTTTGCTATGACTATAACCCTTGCAGATGGACGTGTTTTTTCTGTAGGTGAGAGTAAGAAATGCTTTTCAATACAAAGTATATCTAAAGTCTTTACTTTTACATTGGCACTTAATATTTACAGTAAAGAACTTTATAAGCGTATTGGGGTAGAACCGTCAGGAAATCCCTTTAATTCACTGGTTCAACTTGAGTATGAACGTGGCATTCCGCGAAACCCTTTTATTAATGCGGGTGCTATTGTTGTCACAGATAGTTTGATCAGTCACTATGGCGATGAGTATAAAGCTTTGGAAGTGATCATGAACTTTGTACGTGAGATTTCTGGTAATGAAGAACTCTCCTTTGACTCAATAGTTGCAAATTCTGAAATGGAACATGGTGATAGAAACCGTGCACTAGGGCATTTGATGAAAAGCTTTTCTAATCTTGATAATGATGTTATTGATACTGTTATGACTTATTTTAAACATTGTGCCATCACTATGAATACAGAAGAATTGTCTCGTGCTATGTTATTTTTAGCTTTTGCCGGCACTGATCCTATCTCTAAAAAAACATTCATAACACCCAGGCAAGCTAAGCGTATTAATGCTGTGATGCTCACTTGTGGACATTATGATGCAAGTGGTGAGTTTGCTTTTCACGTAGGGCTACCTGGGAAAAGTGGTGTAGGAGGGGGCATTGTAGCAACTATTCCTGGGAAAATGTCAATAGCAGTATGGTCACCTGGACTCAACAAGTATGGTAATTCACTTGCTGGAACCATAGCACTTGAAACATTTGCGACAAAAACTGGATTATCCATATTTTAATATGTTATAATTCGTATAGGTGCAATAGGTAGTTGCTGGTGGTGTAAACCACGAGAGGAAAGTCCGGGCTGCAGGTGAGACAGAACTCCATCTAACAGATGGCCAGAGTAATTTGAGGGCAAGTGCAACAGAAAGTAGGTAGCCACTTCGGTGGTGATAGTGAAAGGGTGGGGTAAGAGCCCACCAGTGTTTATGGTAACATAGGCAGCTAGGTAAACCCTGTTCGCAGCAAGAAGTATATGGTATAAGTCTCACAAGCTGTTCAATCAGCGTTTATACTTCGCTTGAGCGTATTGGCAACAATACGCCTAGACAAATAACTACCCACGACAAAACCCGGCTTATCGTT
>JAPHUJ010000162.1 GCA_026193735.1 Sulfurovum sp. | reverse complement strand
CCTATGATGTTGCGAGTTAAAAGCTTTTTTAATGCAGCTACGGCATCATCACTCTCTACCTGCTCTTCAACTCCCAGGTAACTATGTCCTATGGGTACGTAGTAGGATTTTTGTGCATCCACACAAAAACTGAATCCTACCATTTTGGCTACTTTGGTATCTAGCCCTGTTGTTTCTGTGTCAAAAGCTACGATGGCATCGCCAGGTATACTATCTATAACAGTATTTAACTTCTCCTTTGTATCTAAGGTCACGGCTTCAAAGCTTAGTGTCGGATCAGTGACTTTAGGATCGGCCGATCCAGGCTGCTTCACCATATCAGCAGATACAGCTTCTTCTTGCCCTACCTGTGCTTTTTTAATGGCTTGTTTCATCTCATACATTTTAAACTCATCTACTAGACAGGTCAAATAGTTTTTGTCTTCAAATACAAAACTCTCAACGTCCATATCTTTAAAAACTTCTTCACTCATGGTCACAAGTTCCCGTGACAAAAAAGCATTCTCTTTACTCTCAAGCAAGAGTTTTTGCGTACGAGGGGTACCGCAGTTTTCTATGTCTGCATAGATGGCTTCAAGTGTGTGGTACTCATTGATGAGTTTACTTGCACCCTTTTGACCTATTCCCTTTACACCTGGTACATTGTCTGAACTGTCTCCAACCAAAGCTTGGAAGTTAATGAAATCTTTAGGATTGACCCCAAATTTTTCCATACATGCCTGCTCGTCAACCTCTTTTCTCTTCACTGAATCATACATCACAACCACACCGTCATCTATAAGCTGATAAAGGTCTTTATCGTGTGAGACAATACGTACTTTAATATCCTGCTCTCTGGCAAATTTAGTAACGGTAGCGATGACATCATCAGCTTCAAAGCCTTCTCGAGAGAGGTTGGCAAAACCCATCTGTTCTATCCAATCTATGGCAACAGGAAGCTGTTTGATCAAATCCTCAGGCGGTGCTTCACGGTGAGCCTTATACTCGGCATAAAGGTCATTACGAAATGTTCTGCCCTTAGCATCTAGTGCAAACACCAAATAATCTGTACTATGGTCACGATGTAAAGAATCAACAAGGTTAATAAACCCCGTAAGCAGTCCTGTAGGGAAACCGTCGCTGTTACGTAGAGGAGGAAGTGCAAAATATGAACGAAAGAAGAAGCCGAATGTATCTATAATAGTGATGGTTTTCAAAAGACAAGCCTAGTTTTTTATGTATTCTAACCTATTAACTGTTAGAGGTTGCTCATATTTGAATTTTCAATTAACAATATAGTTTATTGACAAAAATATGACATTTTTTCGTTATACTACGCATCTAGAACAGTTGAATAAAGCCAAACTATTTGCGAGAATAGGACGGAAAGCTACGGATCTCTTGTTAGATAGCCGAGTTACTCATCACATATATCTGAAAGAAGGTAAGGGAGTAAATCATGACGCACAACCGCACTATAAATACAAGGGTTGAACATTCATCAAAAGTAAACCATATAAAATCACCTAAAAATTTCACTCAGAAAAACGTTGACCTTGCAGAGACACCTCTCTTTTTTCCTGAAGGTTATGAAAAAATATTTTTAGCCATATACTTTATCACACTTCCCTACATTGCCGGTCTTCTTTTTCTTTTCTTTTATGTTGCAGAAGGACATCCGGAACTGTTTTTATCTCTCAACGAGGAATCATCTTTTATGTTGACTTGGGCCATAGGATATGAGATAATAGCAGGGCTTATCCTTCTTTGGATCATGAAAATGGCTTTTGGTTTTGCAAATGAGAGTCGAAAACCAGGCGTAAAAGAGTTTCGTAGACCATAAGTACTTATATATAAGTCTACTTTAACTCTTTCGCCAAATACTCACCCGTATAAGAGCCCGTCTTTTTATGGTCACGTGCCAATGCTTCAGGCGAACCTGTAGCAATGATAAGTCCGCCCTTGTTTCCACCCTCCGGTCCCATGTCTATAATGTAATCTGCATTTTTAACCATATCGAGATTATGCTCTATCACCACCACAGAGTTACCCAACTCTACCAAGTGATGTAACACACCTGTCAGTCTGTCAACATCCGCAAAGTGAAGTCCGGTAGTAGGTTCATCCAAGATATAAAGTGTTTGTCCCGTATCTTTACGACTCAGTTCTTTACTCAACTTGATACGCTGGGCTTCACCGCCGGAAAGTGTTGTAGCATTTTGTCCCAAGGTGATATAGTCCAGTCCAACATCCGTCAATGTTTTAAGCTTTACCGCTATGGCAGGAATCGCCTTAAAGAACTCCAGTGCTTCACCTACGCTCATTCCAAGAACATCTGAAATGGATTTTCCTTTATACAGTACTTCACGTGTCTGTGCATTGTAACGTGTTCCGTCACAAGCATCACAGCTTACTAAGACATCTGGTAAAAAGTGCATCTCTATCTTTATCTGTCCGTCTCCCTGACACTTCTCACAGCGTCCCCCTTTAACATTAAATGAAAAACGTCCTATCTTATATCCACGAAGTTCCGCCTCTTTGGTTTGGGCGAAAAGTTTACGTATCTCGTCCATGATCCCGGTATATGTTGCAGGGTTGGAACGTGGTGTTCTTCCTATAGGACTTTGATCAAGATAGATCACTTTATCAAGTTTTTCAAGCCCTGTGATCTCCACACCATCTACTTTATTGACCTTTTTGGCACGGTTGAGTATCTCTCTTGCCACAGGAAGCAGAGTTTGAAGTATAAGTGAACTTTTTCCACTGCCGCTTACGCCTGTAATACATACTAGATTTTTTAAAGGGATCTTGGCATCAAGCTTTTGAATGTTATTGAGTGTCACATTTTTGATCTCTATCCACTCATTCTGAGGCTTATCATGCGTGTAAGATATCTCCTTTTTCCCATACATATAATCTGCGGTTAAAGTCTTCGCTTTGGCCAATTTCTTTGCATCTCCTGCGAAAACCACTTCACCGCCAAACTCTCCTGCTCCAGGACCGATATCTATAATATAGTCTGCAGCCAGGATGGTCTCTTTGTCATGTTCTACAACGATGACAGAGTTTCCTTTTTCACGTAGAGAGTTGAGCGTACGAATAAGCTTCATGGTATCACGTTCATGCAGTCCTATACTTGGTTCATCCAGTACGTACATTACGCCTGTCAGTCCAGAACCTATCTGTGAAGCGATACGTATACGCTGTGCTTCACCACCTGAGATACTTCTTGCATCACGACTCAAGGTAATGTACCCCAGACCCACATCATATAAGAAGTAAAGTCTTTCATAGAGTTCTTTAAGAATGGACTCTGCTATCATTTTTTGCTGTTCATTCAAGTGAGAAAAACTCTCTTTATCCGCAAAATAGGCATACGATTTTTCGATAGGCATATCGATAATATCTGCGATGTTCTTTCCCTCTATCTTTACTGCTAAAGAACGAGGTCTCAGTCTATGTCCATTACACTTGTCACAAACTTTTTCGGTCATATATTCAGAAAGGTCTTTTTCCTCTTTAAACATATCATGCGCAAACTTGACCACTCCCGGCCACTCACGTTTGAGCTTATGGCGTTTCCATAAGAAGTCTACCGTACTCCCATTTCCATATAGTATGGCTTTTTGCTGGTGTGACTCAAGTTCACCATAAGGAGTTTGAATGTCTATATCATTTTGTTCACAAAAAGCATTGAGAAACTTGGTGTAATAACTCTTATTAAAACCATACATGATCTTTACAGCACCTTTATCGATACTAAGTTCAGAATCTATCACTTTCTTTAAGTCTATAGCGTATCGAATCCCAAGTCCGTCACAGGTAGGACAGGCACCTTTAGGTGAATTAAAAGAGAAACTCACCGGTTCCAAAGGTTCAAAACTAAGCTTACAGTCAAAACATGCCAAATGCTCGGAGTAGTGAATGTGCTGTCTGTCAAGTTCCAGTTCTTCGAAGTTAAGTACTTCTATTTCCATCTCGCCGTAACTCTCTTTGAGTGCCTTTTCCACATCCTGCCCTATACGGTCACGGCTCTCTTCTTTAACCACTACTCTATCGATCACAACTTTGATAGTATGTTTTTTGGTTTTAGAAAGTTCTATCTCATCATCAAGGCGTACCATCACGCCATCGATCATCGCACGAATGTAGCCTTTATGACGGAGTGATTCGAGCATGTCCGAGAAACTGCCTTTTTTCTCTTTGACCAATGGTGCCATGATAACCAATTTCGCACCATCAGGCAGTTTCAATACCTCTTCGATGATGTCAGAAGCGGACATAGAAGAAATAGGCTTCCCACATTCATGACAATGCTGTTCGCCTATGCGGGAGAAAAGCAGTCTAAGGTAATCATATATTTCAGTGATCGTTCCCACCGTAGAACGCGGATTTTTAGACGTGGTTTTCTGATCTATAGCGATGGCAGGGGTCAACCCTTCTATCTTATCCACATCAGGTTTACCTACACGTCCCAAGAACTGCCGCGCATAAGAGGAAAGTGACTCTATGTAACGTCTTTGACCTTCAGCATACAGTGTTGAAAAAGCCAAAGTAGATTTACCGCTACCGGAAATTCCGGTCACCACCACCAGTTTGTTTTTAGGGATGCTTATATTTATATTTTTTAAGTTATTTTCTCTTGCACCATAAACGTGTATCATGTCTTTTTTAATATTCGGCATTTTCAGTCTCTTTATATTTAAATTTATTTTTTATCATTTTTTACTTTATACCGCTAAAACCATATTTTTTTAATTAGCATAATCAAAATTATCACATAAAGTATTAACAATGCTACTTTATGGTTTTTAGAGGTCACATGCTCTTTAAGCCATACTCCAAACCATACTCCGATCAAAGATGCTATAGCGATTAAAAACCCATTTTCAAAATCTATCGTTCCTGTCACCAATCTACTTGACATACCTGCTATAGAGGAAAAGACTACAAAAAAGAGCCCTGCACTGACTGCTTTCTTAATAGGATAATGCAATAATCCTACCAAAATAGGTGTTAAAACAATCGAACCGCCCACACCTAGTGTAATGGCAAAGATACCTATCACTAAACCAATAAAAAACAATAATGCTTTATTCAGTGTTTTTGTCGTACTTCCTTCTTCATGTTGTTTTGAAACAAGCAGTCTAAAAAGCGCAAAAACAACAAGCCCTACAAAAAGTACCTGTAAAATAATATCTGCAATATATTGTGTAATATATCCACCAATATACCCTCCTACAAATCCCCCTAAACCAACAAAGATCCCCTCACCAATAATGAGAGAACCTTTTTTATGATTAAGATATGATCCATAAATAGAACTAAATACCATCTGTACAATGGATATACCTATCGCATCTTTTGTAGCAAAACCCAAAACTAAAAGCAGAGGTACAAGTATCGTTCCACCACCAATACCAAAAAATCCGGACATTGCGCCAACAAATATACCTGTAGGTATAAGTTCTATCATCATATTTCTACTCCAAAAATTAAGTTGGAATTATAACATTTTTCTTAAATGTTTACACTAATTTGGATATACTCGTATTATATAAATAAAACTAAAATCATGAAAGTTAACTTAGGAAGTATAAAAAAATGGCATTTATTACACAAAACATTAAAAAAATATTTTCATATTGGTTGATCATCTTGAGTATTCTTCTACTATCTTCAATGATTTACACTGTAACACATCTCATCGAAACAGGTAAAGAAGCAAAAGTTTTAAAAGAAGATTATGCACAATTTCACAGCCTCCAGTATGGCCTTCTTAATTCTAGTGTTTGGACAGAAAAGATCTCTGATGTCATTCATCAAAAAATTGATGAGTTTGATTTCACTTCAACAAGCCGTGAAGAGATAAAACAATATGTAGAAACCATTATAGATACACTCAT
>JAPHUJ010000191.1 GCA_026193735.1 Sulfurovum sp. | reverse complement strand
TTCTTGTATTCTTGCTTCAAGTGCTTTTTCTACCTTGATATTACTGTCGCTGAATATTGCTGAAACGATATGTTTGTTCTCAAATACTACCTTTGGAGAGTAAAGTTCCATCTCTGCTCTAAAATCTACCGTATATAGTGTTCTACTTCTAGCTCTTTCGCTCAATCTTCTTGTGACATTTCTAATTTCCTGAATGATCTTTCTTCTCTCATTCCACATCTGATCTGCAGTATCATTTGCTTTTTTAACTGCATCGAGAGCCTCATCATGCTTGAGATCAACTTCTTCAAGTTTTTTCTTGAGCTGTGTATAAAGCTGTTTATCTTTTTCTTGTTTAATATATTCAATCTCTGTGTTATCCATACGGTCTGTCATCTTTTCTTTTCCCTATTTTATTCTTTCGACTTATTAAAAAGTATATCAAAAAATTCTTTTTTATAAATATCATAAATTGTAAAAGATTATTATCAGCACAAAACACAAGTCTTATTGGTAAAACACATACAAATGTAAGCTCACGATTAAAAATAGATAAGAATGAAAAAGATTATGAATTTTCAGGAAGTTATATTAAATAAGAATTTACTGATGAATTAAATGGTGTCAAGAGAGGGACTTGAACCCTCGACCTCCGGCTTATGAGACCAGCGCTCTAACCAGCTGAGCTACCTTGACATCTTTGTGAAGAGACGGAATTTTAACCAAAAGAATCTTTAATGTCAATGAAAACTTTAAAATTTAAAATTTAAAGTAAATTCTCAACCATACTTTAGTTGAGTTGACTAAAGTATTTTAAATTAATTAAAACAACCCTATTGACTTTTTAACAAAAAACTATTACAATGCATCCACAAAAAATTATTAAGAAAAGGAGAAATTTATTATGGCATTTAAACCACTTAAAGACAGAGTTCTCGTAGAACGTGAAGAGCAATCAAATACAACAGCATCTGGGCTTTTCATTCCTGATACAGCAAAAGAGAAACCTTTAGAAGGTAAAGTAATTGCAGCGGGACCCGTTGCAAGAGAAGATGGTATAGACGTAGGTGACACGGTAGTATTTGCCAACTTTTCAGGTATGGAAATTACGATAGAAGGTAAAGAGTATCTTATTTTACTCAGTAAAGAAGTCTTGGGACTCATAATATAATTATTATACATTAAGGAACAAACTATGGCAAAAGAAATATTTTATTCAGACAAAGCGAGAAGCGGACTTTATGCAGGTGTTAGTAAATTGGCTGATGCGGTCAAAGTAACAATGGGACCAAGAGGTCGTAATGTACTTATACAAAAGAGTTATGGTGCACCACATATTACAAAAGACGGGGTGAGTGTTGCTAGAGAAATTGAGCTTGCTGATCCACTTGAGAACATGGGTGCTCAACTGGTAAAAGAAGTCGCCAGCAACACTGCTGATGAAGCGGGTGACGGTACAACTACAGCAACAGTATTGGCTCATGCTATCTTTAAAGAAGGTCTTAGAAACATCACTGCCGGGGCAAACCCTATAGAAGTAAAAAGAGGTATGGACAAAGCATCTGCTGCCATCATTGAAGAACTTAAAAAGATATCAAAAGAAGTCAAAAATAAAAAAGAAATTGCTCAGGTTGCAACTATTTCTGCGAACTCTGATGAAACTATCGGTAACTTGATCGCTGAAGCTATGGATAAAGTGGGTAAAGATGGTGTTATTACAGTAGAAGAAGCTAAGGGTATCAATGATGACCTTGAAGTGGTAGAAGGTATGCAGTTTGACAGAGGATATCTTTCTCCTTACTTTGTGACTAACTCTGAAAAGATGACATGTGAGATGGAAAATCCTATCATTCTTTTAACTGATGCAAAGATCACTTCTCTTAAAGATCTCATTCCAATGCTAGAGCAAGTACAACAAAGTGGCAGACCGCTTCTTATCATCGCAGATGACTTAGAAGGTGAAGCACTTGCAACACTCGTACTAAATCGTCTTAAGGGTGTACTGAACATCGTCGCAGTTAAAGCACCAGGGTTTGGTGATAGAAAGAAAGAGATGTTAAAAGATATCGCTATCCTTACAGGTGCAACACTTATTACTGAAGAGCTTGGACTTTCATTAGAAAAAGCGACACTGACTGACCTAGGTCATGCAACCAGAGTCGTCATAGACAAAGACAATACAGTTATCGTAGATGGTAAAGGTGATAAAAATGCCGTAGCTGCAAGAGTCAACGAAATCAAAACACAAGTTTCTACAACTACAAGCGAATATGATAAAGAAAAACTTCAAGAGAGACTTGCCAAACTCTCCGGTGGTGTTGCGGTGATCAAAGTAGGTGCTGCTACTGAAACTGAAATGAAAGAAAAAAAAGACAGAGTAGATGATGCACTTTCCGCTACTAAAGCTGCTGTTGATGAAGGTATTGTTATCGGTGGTGGAGCTGCACTTATCAAAGCAAGTAAAGCAGTTACTCTGAAACTTGAAGGTGACCAGGAAGTTGGTGCGCAGATCATCTTAAGAGCTGTATTTGCACCGATGAAACAAATCGCACAAAATGCTGGATTTGATGCGGGTGTTGTTGCAGATAAAATAGCGCATTCAACAGATGCGAAATTAGGCTTTAATGCTGCAACGGGTGAATATGTAGATATGATTGAAGCTGGAATCATCGATCCACTTAAAGTGGCACGTGTTGCCCTTCAAAATGCTACTTCCGTAGCAAGTTTACTTCTTACAACTGAAGCAACTGTTTCAGATATACCGGAAGCACCTACTGCACAACCAGCTATGCCAGATATGAGTGGTATGGGTGGCATGGGTGGCATGATGTAAATTTAAGAGGCTAAATGCCTCTTATATTAAATACTTGTTTATTACTTCAATAACTCTTGAAATTCAAGTGCCGGCAATGGTCTTGAGAATAAATACCCTTGGGCATAATTACAACCCAAATCATACAAAAGTTTTGACTCTTTCGAAGTTTCAACCCCTTCAGCTGCAACCTCAAATCCTAGTCCATGTATTAATGCTATCATAGATTTAACTGCAATTTGGTGATCTAAATTAAAATAAAGATCAAAAATAAGTGATCTGTCTATTTTGATCATAGAAAGGGGTAATGCCTGCAGATACTTTAATGACGAATAACTCGCACCAAATTGATCCAAGGAAAGAGAAAGACCCAACTCTTTAAAGAGCTTAAAATCCATAAGTGACTGTTCAATATTTGACATAGCCGCAGCTTCTGTAATATCTAAATTAAAATCTTTTGGATCCACAGAATACTGTTCAAATAAACTTGCCAATTTTTTGATGAACGCATTGACTTTCATTTCCTTTAGAGAGAGATTTACTGTAATCTTAAATTTTTTCAAACCTTTAGTATCCCATTCTCTACGTTGTTTTATGGCTTCCCTAAATACATACTCTCCAATATCAACTATTAAACCGGTTCTTTTCGCAACATCGAGGAATTTATCTGCTGTGATCAATCCATGTTCAGGATGATTCCATCGGATAAGTGCTTCAGCACCAACCATCTCTTCATGTTCCAAACTAAACATAGGTTGATAATAAAGAAAAAATTCGTTATTGTTTAATCCTTTACGAATTTCTTCATTCATCTTTACTTCATCTTTATGTATAGATTGATACTCTGTCGTAAAAAACACAATATTGGATTCGCTTTCTTTTTGTGCCTGATCTAAGGCAATATAAACATGGTTGATCAGTTTAGTGGCATTCTCTCCGAGTGTTGGATACATAGCAATACCCATTGAAGCAGTCAATCGTACTGCACTGTCTTCTTTATAGAAATTTCCGATCTCAGTAAGTATTTTTCTGGCTATTTTACGTATATCTTCTTCACCTTCCAACTTTTCTACAATGAGTAGAAACTTATCACAATCCATACGAAATACACGAATATTTTCTTCTTTATATTTCTTAAAATAGTCTGCTAATCTTTTTATGATTTGATTTGAGTATCCTAGTCCCAAGGTCGTTTGTAGCTCTGTAAAATGATCTATACCTAATAAGAAAAGTGCAAATGACTCAGATTTTTTCTTACTTTCTATCACTAAAGAATTGATATCCGTAAGCGCAGAAAATTGGCTGGGTAACCCCGTGAAAAAATCAATACCTCCATCGTTAGCAGATGTAACATTTTTAGCTTTTATGGGTGTTATCATTCGCATATCTATGATGCATGTTATCGTTTTATTAAGATTCCAGGCACTTTTATCGACATATATATTGACTTGTTTCATCTTTCCGGAAATAACCAGTAACACATTCTCTAAATGAAAACTGTCTGATTCTACCTGCGACTTTTCTTTTAATACTTTAAAAAACTCATCGGGATAAGACGTGTCTACTTTAAGTTCAATGGTCTTGCCCGTGTTAAGTCTGATATAGTTTTTGTCTAGAGAGAAAAGCATCTTTGCTGCCTGATTTGCAAAAACAATATCATAATCTTCAGACAGAACCAGCAGAGCCTCATCATAATATTCTTTTTCCTGCTTAAAAAATTTCAATTCATCACATCTAGTTACTAACTTCTTTTTGGACGATTTATATATCCATAAGAACCCTATAGAAAGTATGACTAAAGTCACACTTAGAATGGTCACAATTATATTATCCATTGACATACACCTTCTTTTTATTTATGATAATAATTTTTGAAATTCATACACAGGTATAGGCTTTGAAAAGTAATACCCTTGTATATAATCGCATTCATATAAAATAGCAAGATCAGACATCTTTTTATCTTCAATTCCTTCCACTACCACTTTCATACCCAGGGTATGCCCCAATTCTATCATCGCTTTTACAATTCTTTGATTTTCTGAGTTTGTTACAATATCATCAACTAACGTTCTGTCTATCTTTAATAGATCACCAGGAAACTGTTTCAAATAAGAGAAAGAGCTATATCCTGTTCCAAAATCATCTAAAGTAATACCTACACCTAATTTTTTTAATTTATAAAAGTATTTCTGTGTATTCTCCTCATTTATCAGTTCATAATTTTCAGTGATCTCAAAACGAATTAATTCCGGATTTATTTTATGATAATTTAGCTGTCTTTCAACATTTTCTACAAATCCCTCTGCTGCTAACTCAATCGAGGCAACATTAATAGCCACTACAATTTGCTTGAACTGAAATAATTCCCAATGTTTTTGTTGTTTCAGGACTTCCACTAAAACAAAATGTCCCAATTCTATAATAAAACCTGTTTTTTCCATAAGGGGAATAAATATATTGGGAGCAATGATCCCATGTTCTGGATGTACCCATCGGACCAGTGCTTCTGCAGATACGATCTCTTTTGTTTTGGCATCGAAAACAGGTTGATAATACACTTCAAATTCATTTTTTTCCAGTGCACTGTACATTTCATTATGAAGGGTAAATTCATCATAGTTTTCTTTAGTTTTATCTGGTATATAGATATGTACTCTTCCCTCTCCGCTTTTCTGTGCTTCATATAAAGCTTTATAGGCATTATCTAGCAATTTACGGGATGTGCCACTATCTGGATAGATACTTATACCGGCAGATATGGTTAAGTGTAATCTCAGTTCATCCATTTTGTACAATAAAGCTACCTGTTCCTGTATCTCCTCTACCAAGGAAATAACTCCCAGTGAAGAACTTATATTGGATATACTCAATAAAAAATTATTGTCAAAAGTATGGTATGCGGATACATCGAGATCTGTCACAATATTGTTTAAATAGTCTGCAAATTTAATAAGTACTTTATTGGCTTGTTCATATCCGACAATTGCTCTTACCATGGCAAGATTGTCTAAATGCAACAGTACAAGTGCCACTTTAGTATTTTCTAAATGTATTTTTGAATAAAGTGCATGAAAATCATGAAGGCCTTGAATCTCCGTTGGCATTTTAGTAATCGGATGAATATGTTTACCATGTGCATACTCATGTTCTTTACGTAAATCTTGTATAGAAATAATGTTACACCATTTTGTCTCTTTGTCATTCAGTAAAGTTTTCTGAATATATAAATTTATGGGTACACCTTCTTCATATTCAAATCTTAGCCGAACTTGAGGAAAAGAAAGTGTATTCTCTTTAAATTTATTCTCATTTTCATGTATGAGCTTATCCAATGCAAGCCAACTCTCTTTTATTTTTATTTGCGGGATCGTCGTAAGTGTGTGGTTAAGAAAATCACGTTTTAATCTAAAAAATTTCACCATAGTCCGATTGGCATACAATACTTGATTGTTATCAGAAAGGATTAAAACAGGGTCTTGGGAAACATCAAATGTTTTTTGAAACATTTGCACTTTATGATCTGCAATGATTTGTTGTTTCTTACGTTTGTAGGCAAGTAAACACAGATAAATAAATACTAAAATCGCTACAGTAAGAATACCTAACAATCCATATTCCTCTTGTGTTAACTGGCTCAATATTCTTTCAAGTTTCTCTAATTCAATCTGCATTCGGCAACCTTATTATTTAGTATTCGATTATATCATATCACTATTAAGACTTATGTTTTTCTTAAACATATAGCATGTCCTTCTGATTTTAAAATATCTATTTTAAAGTCTATCTAAGCAGTTTTTGAAATTCAAAGACAGGTAAGGGTTTTGAAAAGTAATAACCTTGCATATAGTCACAACCATAAGAAGCTATCATATCAACCATTTCTTTATTTTCAATACCTTCCACTACCACTTTCATACCCAGGGTATGCCCCAATTCTATGATCGCTTTTACAATTCTCTGGTCTTCTTCATTTGTTAAAATATAATCCACCAAACTTTTGTCAATTTTTACATTATCTGCAGGAAATTTTTTTAAGTATCCAAAAGAAGTGTACCCTGTACCAAAATCATCTAATGAAATACCTACGCCCAAGTTTTTTAATGCAAGAAAGTATTTTGCAGCCTCAGATTCATTGATCATTGCGATACCCTCTGTAATTTCATATTTAATTAATTCTGGTTTAACCTGATGCTCCCCAAGTTTTTTTTCTACATTTTGAACAAATTCACCTGTATTGATCTCTGCCATTGATACGTTTATAGAAACTTCAACCTGTTTAAACTTAAATAACTCCCAACGCTTTTGCTGTTTCAGTACCTCATCAAGTACATATTGACCTAACTTAACAATAAAACCTGTTCTTTCCATTAAAGTAATAAAGATATCCGGGGGGATTAAACCGTACTGAGGATGTTTCCAACGAATAAGTGCTTCTGCGGCTACAACTTCCTGATTTTCTACTTTGACAATAGGTTGATAGTAGACTTCAAATTCACCTTTATTTAATGCCCCCGACATATCATTATGCAGTCTCAATTCATCATAATTACCCGTGATTTTTTCAGGTATAAATATACTTATTTTACCATCACCCTTTTTTTCTGCTTCCGACAACGCTTTATATGCATAATCAAGTAATTTACGTATATTTCCACTGTCCGGGTAAATTGCTATACCTGCAGAAACGGTTAAATGCAGATTTGTATCTTCCATTTTATAAAATGATGCTACTTTCGTTTGAATATCTTCCACAAATATTCTTGCCTCTTCTATAGAATTCAAGTTAGTTGCAGTCAGTAAAAAATGATTATCAAAGGTATGATAAACCGATGTATTTGAACTTATCTCTGCTGTTTCAAGATACTTAGCAAGTTTTTTAAGTACATCATTGGCTTGTTCATCTCCTATGATAGATCGTAACATTGAAAAATTATCTAAATGCAGAAGTATGAGTGCCAGTTTATTTTTTTCTAAGTGGGCTTTAGAGAAAAATGCCGGTAGATCTTGATATATCTGTAGTTGATTTGGCAAATTTGTAAGCTGATGCCTAAAATACATATTGGA
>JAPHUJ010000152.1 GCA_026193735.1 Sulfurovum sp. | reverse complement strand
TACTCAAATTTTACCTTCTTGAAGTTGTTGTGTTAATTTTACCATAAATTCGTCTTGTGTAAGATTATACTGTTCTTTGGCTCTTCTGTCACGAATTGCAACCGTTTTATTTGCCACTTCTTCGTCACCGATAATGACTACATAAGGCACACGCTGCTTTTCTGCGTTACGTACACGTTTATTGAGTGAATCATTCTTGTCGTACACATCTGCATCAATGTCTTTATAGAGCAGCTCAGCCTTAAGCTTATTTGCATATTCTACATGTGTATCTGCGATAGGAACAAAGATAACCTGCACAGGTGCCAGGAAGAATGGAAACTCTCCTGCATAGTGCTCAGTCAAGATAGCGATGAAGCGCTCAAATGAACCCAAAATAGCTCTGTGTATCATCACAGGGTTGTGACGTTCATTGTCTTCCCCTACATACTCTGCTTCAAAACGTTCAGGGAGGTTAAAGTCAACCTGCACTGTACCACACTGCCATTTACGTCCAAGAGCATCGGTGATCTTTACATCGATCTTAGGCCCGTAGAATGCTCCCCCTCCCTCATCTATATCAAAAGGCAAGTTGTTTTCGATCAATGCATCTTTGATACCTTGTGTTGCCAACTCCCAGACAGCATCATCACCGATGGCTTTTTCCGGTTTTGTTGCTACTTCCATAGTATAATTAAAGTTAAAGAGCTTCATGACAGAATCGACAAATTCAACTACTTCAAGAATAACAGACTTTATCTGATCTGGGGTACAGAAGATATGCGCATCATCTTGTGCAAATTCACGTACCCTGAGTAACCCGTGCAATACACCTGACTTTTCATGTCTATGTACTGTCCCGTACTCATAATAACGCAAAGGTAAGTCTCTATAGCTTTTACCGGCATTTTTAAAGATCTGGATATGTCCGATACAGTTCATAGGTTTGAGTCCGTACTCTTGCCCGTCTATCTCAGTCAAGTACATGTTTTCACCATAACAGGCAAAGTGCCCTGAAGTGTGCCACATTTGAGACTTAAGTATCTCTGGTCCACGGACAGGTTCATACCCTCTCATACGGTGTGCTTTATGCAAGATGGATTCCAGTTTGTTTCTCAGTCTTGCACCTTTTGGCAACCAGAAAGGAAGTCCTGCTCCTGCTTCTTCGTTGAACATGAAGAGTTCCATTTCGCTACCTATCTTACGGTGGTCACGTTTTTTAGCTTCTTCAAGCATAAGCATATGCGCATTAAGTGCTTCTTTGTCTGCAAAAGCGATACCGTAGATACGTGTAAGCATTTCAGCATTTTCATCACCGCCAAGGTATGCGCCTGCTACACGTGTAAGTTTGAAGTTATGTAAAAAACGCAGTGCCGGCACATGAGGTCCACGGCACAGGTCTTCAAACTCACCTTGCTTGTAGACGGACAAGACGTCATCGGTGATACGAGACATGACTTTTTGCTTTAAATCATCATTCGCAAATTTTTCCAAAGCTTCAGCTTTACTCATCTCGTACTTTTCTATCTTGTACTTTTTCTTGATGAGCTCTTTCATCTTTTTTTCAATGGTTTTAAGGTCTTCTTCCCCTATCTTCTCATCTACTCTGAAGTCATAATAGAAACCTTCATCTACCACCGGTCCGACAAAAAACTGTGAGTTGGGGTAAAGTTCCGTGATGGCTTGTGCCATAAGGTGTGCCGTGGAATGGCGTATTATCTCTAAAGACGCTTCAGAGTTGTCATACTCTATAGGTGTTGCTGTGCAGTTCTCTCCTGCACTCTGTGTATCTATAATGTTGCCCTGGTCATCTATGTAACCGATAAGATTTTCACTCAAATTAACCCTTTATGGTAAACGCAACCTACAATGTCGCGTTAAAAATGCGGCTATTATAGCTAAAAGTTGGATAAAAATGAATTAAGTGCTCCCAAAGAAAGAAAGTATACCGTTTCAAGGCTAACATCCCTTTCTAAACATAAAGATAACGTTTGATCTTTTTCGTCGGTGTTTTCACAAAAGGTTCACGCTGTTCAATGATTTTTCTAATCCGTGAGAAACTGGAAACATTTTCATTGACCTCTGTTCGGATCTCTTCAAGCATCTCATCTACTTTTGCGTGTGTTTTGGTTTCGGACTTTTGTTTTATGCCAAATAGTTCATCGAGCTTATCATAATCCAAATGTATACGAGCAGAGAGTACCCCTTCATTGTCAAAAACGAGTGAATCAGCCACAAAAGGGTGTAAATTGATGGTTGCTTCAATCTGTTCCGGGTAGATATTCTCACCACTGGAACCTACAATAACATTTTTAGCACGGCCACTCATAAAGAAATAACCCTCTTCATCAAAATAACCGATATCTTCAGTATTGAACCACCCTTTTTCATCTATGACTTCAGCTGTTTTTTCAGGATCTTTATAATACCCCATCATCACATTCGGACCACGTGCCCAAAGCGTACCGACACCCTCATCATTTTGATCCCGCAATTCCAGTTCTGTTCCATAAAGTGCAGGTCCGACGGCTTTATATTTTGTCTTACTTGGATTTGTGCCAGCCAACAAAGGAGCCGTTTCGGTCAATCCATAACCGATACAGTAGGGAAACTCTGCTTCACGTAAAAACTTTTCAACTGCAGGAGAAACACTTGCCCCGCCTATGCCAAAAAAACGGATCTTCCCACCAAAAGTTTCTACAAGTTTCTTCCCTGCGATCTTATTGAGTATTTTACGTACAAAGGGAATCGTATACAGTACTCTTATCAGCATATTTTTTTGAAAGTTAGGCAGAATTTTATTTCTATAGATCTTTTCTATGACCAATGGTACTGTCAGTATGAAATCAGGTTTGACATCTGCCATTGCTTTGATCAAAACAGTTGGAGTGGGCGGTTTTTGAATATAATGAATAGAGGCACCATTGAGAATCGGGACAAGCATACCTATGGTGCACTCGTAGGTATGTGCAAGCGGTAAAATAGAAAGAAATCGGTCTTCAGGAAAGATATCAACGATCTTTTGTGAAGCTGTAGCGTTAGACACCAAATTTCTATGACTGAGCATCACCCCTTTTGAGTTTCCTGTCGTGCCGGACGTATAGATAATAGAGGCAAGATCATCTTCTTTTATCAGGTTTTCCTGAACCTCCTTTTTATTCTTTCCAAGTTTTTCCATTGCTTTTGAAAATTGTTCACCCCCTTTTTTGATCACATGATCCATAGAAGAAGCTATAGATAATTTCTCAAGAACCGTAAGCGTATCAGTGATCACCAGTAAATTCATGATGGGCGGTTGTGTTTCGTCCAGCATTGTTTGAAAAAGTTTTTGAGAAATAAAAGCGGCTTTACATTCTGCGTGAGTGGCAATATGCAAGGCTTCAGAAGTATGAAAATCCGGTAAGATAGGCACAATAACTGCCCCCATAGTTGTCACTGCAAAATAGACTGCACTCCAATTTGGCATATTTTCACTGTATAGCGCAACACGGTCACCGGCTTTGATCCCGTACGTACGTAACAGCTCTTGAATATTTTCAACATTTTGTGCAAGCTGTATATAGCGTACAGATTCTCCCCCTGCAAACTGAACAGCAGGACGATTTTTATATGTTTTTACACTATACTCAAACAGGGCCTTAAGTGTTAACTCCGGAAGTTTTATAAATGCTTTCTCCATATATTGCCTTTTGCCAAATTTAATCATAATATATAACTATATCCAAAGCAAAAAAATCATTGCCTAATCACATGTTATAAACTTATATTATACTCAATGAATTGGTATGTTCAGAATTTTTTGGTGGAAAATGTTAGGGAAATAAAGGTGTGGTGATCGCGATTGGACTCGAACCAACGACTTCTTCCATGTCAAGGAAGTACTCTACCAACTGAGTTACGTGATCATTTAACAAAACGCTAGCGTTTTTGTAGGCTGAAATTATAGCCAAGAGATACTTAAAAGTGAGATGATTTAGTCCTGGCAGACCCAAGCACTTTCTGTACAGAGTTTATCGAGATATTCGCTTGCTTCACTTTTGCCTGAAGTCAATGCTTTTTTCAAATTATCATAGGCTTTCATTTTGTCATGGATGATACCTTCCCCCCATGCATACATAACGGCCACATTGACTTGGGCAGAGTGGTCACCCATACTTGCTGCTTTTTGGAAAAGTTCAAATGCTTTGTTCTGGTCTTTGGTCACACCTTTGCCCTCCATATATAAAGAGGCAAGATTGTTATAGGCTTGTACAATCCCCGTCTCCACTGCCTTTTCATACCAGTATCTTGCTTTTTCATACCCATGTTCAGTACTTTCTCCAGAAGCATGATACATTTGTGCCAAGTTATACTGTGCTGGTCCATTCCCTTGCTTTGCTGCTTTTTCATACCACTTTTGTGCTTTGGCTAAATCTTTTTGTACACCCTTACCGTTCGCATAAATAAGTCCGACGTTATACTGTGCTTTTGCGTTATCTTTTTTAGCCAAGGTATAAAAGGTGTTAAGTGCCTTGATGTAACCGCCATTGTTATAGTCTTTTACAGCCTGATCAAAATCATTGGCAAACAGACTCAATGTAGCGATGATAAAAACAACTATGAATTTCATACAAAAACCTCTTTTAAATAATTAATATATTATATCAGGATTTCAGCAACAAAGGTCTTCGTTACCTTGCCGCCAAACCTGTAAACACCCTCTTCATAGCTCACATAAAGTTCATCTCCGCTTTTAGGATGGACCTTCACTTGATCAGAGACTTTCCCCTCTTTATGGTTACGAATAAAACACGCGACCATACCTGTTCCGCATGCCAATGTTTCATCTTCAACACCACGCTCATATGTACGGACGTACATTACATCATCTTTAACCGTACAAATGTTCACATTAGCGTTGTATTTATGACGTAAAATACGTGCTTCTTCTATGTTGAAGTCATCTATATTATCTCTCACCGCTACAAGATGAGGAACACCGGAGTTTATAAGCCACCATCGCTCACCATACTCTTCTATGTCATCAGAGATGATCTGTGGTGGTGTCATGTCACTCACCACATAGAGTCCATTGATGGTTGCACGTATCACGCCTGCACCGGTTAAGAACTCTGCTTTGTTGTCTTTGGCGATACCTTTTTCATGGGCGAAGTGTGCTACAGCTCTACTTGCATTACCGCACATGTCTGCGACACTTCCATCTGAGTTATAAAACTCCCATTCAAAATCGTATTCAGGATGAGGCAAAACTACAACCAGACCATCTGCCCCCACCCCATTTTGTCTGTGACAGAGTTTTTTTGCAAGTTCAGATCTGTCTGCTTTTTTTTGTGCCACAAACATAACAAAATCATTGCCATTGGCTGAATACTTAGTTACTGTCATTGAGTATCTCCTCTTTCACGCGTTCACATTCTTTTTCTAATTGCGTAAGTGTACCACTATTATCTATAACATAGGTAGCCCGCTTGCGTTTTTCTTCTACCGGTATTTGGGTATTGATCCGATTGAGTGCCTCTTCGTCACTGTGTCCGTCACGATACATAAGGCGTTCAAGTTGCTGCTCTTCAGGGGTATAGACCACTAAAGATTTTTCTATAGGATACCGTTCATTCTCAAAGAAAAGAGGGATATCAATAAAGTAGGGTTTTCCCAATGCATCCTGTTCAGAAGAGAGTCGTTCGATCTCATGATAGATAAGAGGATGCAGTAGATCTTCAAGTATTTTGCGTTTACTGCTCTCTGAAAAGACAATGGCTCCTAAAGCTTTTCTGTCTACTTTACCCTCTTTCACTAACGCCTTACCAAACAATTCAGTGATAGCTTCATGCTGTTCATCGAGTATTTGATGGGCTATTTTATCGGCATCTATAATATGAAATCCATAAGAAGCAAGAATAGATACAACTGAACTTTTTCCTGTGGCGATACTTCCCGTGAGGGCAATAGCATATTTAAAAGCCATTACCACCTTCTATAAGACTTAAGTTGCATTTTGTCATAGCCGTAAATGTCATTTCTAAACTGCAATACACCCTCATAATCCACAAAAGCAGTCAAATAAATGACATCTACAGGGACTTGCTCTGTTAAGTACAAAAATGCTTTATCTGTGCCTTCAAGTTTTTTTTGTGCCTTTTCAAAATCGACAGTATCATTAAATGTAGAAAATGTTTCCAATAGCTCAATGGGCTTAGACAATCGAATACAGCCATGACTGAATGCTCTTACATTACGGTTAAAAAGTCTTTTGGTTGGCGTATCATGCATATAGACTGAAAATTCATTTGGGAATAGAAATTTTACCTTTCCTAACGCATTACCATTCCCCGGGACTTGTGCAAAACGATAAGGCACCGTTTTACTATAACGGTATAGACCCCAGTCTACAGAATCGCCATTCACCTTTTGTGCATCTTCCCCCCAGCCTGTATGTATCTCAATACGCTCTTTTACCATAGCATTAGGATTTTTGAGCAGCTTTGGGATCATCTCTTTTTGGATAATACTCTTAGGTACATTCCAATGAGGGTTAAGCACGATCGTCTGTACGGTATTGGAGAAGATAGGTGTTGGGTTCTTTCTTTTCCCTGTAATCACTTTCATCTCTAGACGCAAAGCTTTATCTTCTTCGAAAAAGAGTGTAAATGCAGGAATATTGATCATAATATGTCGTTTGCTGTCACGCTCATGAAGCCATTTGATACGATCAAGATTTAAACGTATCTGTTCGATACGCTTTTCTATTGGAACATTGATTGCCGCAATGGTTTCTTTACCTATGACCCCTTCGGCATCCAAGCCATGACGCCTTTGAAAACGGACGACTGCCTCTTTTAAACATGCAT
>JAPHUJ010000201.1 GCA_026193735.1 Sulfurovum sp. | reverse complement strand
CTTTCTCACTTATGGTGGGTGAAGATCTTTACTTCCATGACAAAGCAGAAAATCTGGCTAAACTTGTAGCACTGATAGAAGCTACTTGTAACATCGATGTAGTCATGACCCCACCAAAGTCAAATGCATTGGGTGTAGCACTTATCTGTGACCTTGATGATACATGTTCTGGTTACACAATAGGATATAACGAAAACGGTGACTTTAGACTTTCTGCACTTGGTGACGGTGACTTGGATATGCCTGCAATGAACCAGCAAGAAGGAACATTGACAGCTATGTCTAAACGAGTACTTCCTACAAATGCTGCTTTGGAGTATGGTGGATATGAGCTTAATGATCTTATGAAAGCACTTGTAGGAGCGCCAGAAGAGACGATTGAGTGGACAGAGATGCTTCCTGTGGCAAAAGGCTTTAAAGCTGTAGCATTTGACTCTCTGCCAAATGCCTTTACTAACCAAGGTGTTGATAATCGTGGTTATACATTAGAGATAACTAGACAAGAAGTTGGGATGCCGCTGGTAGAGAAATTTGATGAAAGTTCGGCACTTGAAGGTGAGATCGCATACAGATGTAACCCCGCTCGACAGTTTAACGATTTTACAGATAAGTCTCACGAGATCTTTGAAACATTTGCTCTGTATGCAAGTACAGCTAAAGCGGAGAGTTTAGGAGAAAAAGTAGAAGTAGTATTTGAAAATGGAAGTATAGTTTTAGATGTAGTTGCGGATGAAAAGATCCAAGGTGACATTGTAAAAGTACCAGATTTTAAATCTGCTAAAGATGTATATGGTCTCTTTGGAGAATCTAGATATCAAACAGTAACATTGAGAAAGGTGTAATATGGAAACAACACTCGTAGAAAATTTACCACAAGTCACTGCAGTAGGTGTCATCATTAAAGCTGTGATCATCTTGGCTGTGATTTCAGCTATTGCTGGTTTTGGTACATTTGTGGAAAGAAAGGTTCTTGCATTTATGCAAAGACGTCTTGGGCCAATGCATGTAGGGCCTTATGGATTACTCCAAATAGCAGCAGATGGGATTAAACTCTTCACAAAAGAAGATATCATTCCACAAAATGCAAATAAACTTATCTTTATGATAGCACCAGTGATCACCGCTGCGACAGCATTTATTGCATTGTCGTCTGTTCCTGTTTTCCCTGACTTTATTATTCCTGAGTTTATACCTTTACTTGGAGGAACGTTTGTACCTTCCATAGCATCTGATCTGAACATCGGTATCTTATTTGTACTTGGTATGATGGCAGCGGGACTTTACGGCCCATTGCTTGCGGGTATGTCACAGGCAAATAAGTGGGGTATCATCGGTGCAGCAAGAACAGCGGTACAGTTTTTAAGTTATGAAGTAGTCACAGGACTTTCTATCTTAGCCCCTATTATGCTTGTTGGTTCACTTTCCTTTGTAGACTTTAACAACTATCAGGCAGCAGGTATCGGTTCATGGATGGTATGGCAGCAACCAGTTGCATTTGTTCTTTTCCTCATTGCAGGATTTGCTGAGACGAACAGAACACCATTTGACCTCCTCGAGCATGAAGCAGAGGTTGTTTCCGGGTATGCTACAGAGTATTCAGGTATGAGATGGGGTATGTTCTTCATTGGTGAATACGCTAACATGATCACTATTTCTGTTATAGCAGCGATTGTCTTCTTGGGTGGATACGATCCGGAAGCAACACTTGGATGGTTAACTATCATACTTAAGATCGGATTCTTTTTCTTCTTGATGTTATGGGTGAGAGCAGCGTGGCCACATGTAAGACCAGATCAATTGATGTGGTTATGTTGGAAAGTATTAATGCCATTAGCAGTAGTCAATATTTTGATTACAGCAATAGTGGTAATGGTGTAAGGGAGCAGGTATGAGTTTAGAACAATTTAAAAACAGAAATGTAGGTACACAGAACTATAAAACACTTGATCTAGGACAAAGTCCTACAAGTGGTATGGGTAAATTCACTCAAGTGATAAAAAGAAGTGTTAAAGGTGAACTTTTTGTTGGTCTTTGGGTAACGATCAGAGAGATGTTCAACGCACTTTTCCGTGGTAATATGCACACAGTAAAGTATCCATTTGAAAAGCTGCCTATATCACCAAGATACAGAGCGATCCACGATATGCTTAGACTGCTTGAGAGTGGTAGCTATAGATGTATCGGCTGTGGCCTTTGTGAAAAGATCTGTATCTCAAATTGTATCTCTATGGATACAAGATATGATGAAAACCAACGTAAAGAAGTCAGTGAATATACGATTAACTTTGGCCGTTGTATCTTCTGTGGATATTGTGCAGAAGTATGTCCGGAGCTTGCTATTGTTCATGGTCCGCGTTATGAGAATGCATCTGAGCAAAGAGCAAGTTTTTCACTCTTTGAAGATATGTTAACCCCTATCGACAAACTGAACTTACAACAAGAGTATGATGGATTTGGTGCAGTATCTCCAAATGCAGATGAAAACATTAAACAAACGCCACTAGCGTATTAGGGAGAGTAGAATGTATGAAATCGTAGCCTTTTACCTATTTTCGGCTTTAACAATAGGACTGTTCATCATCACTGTGATGAGCAAAAATGTACTATATGCTATGACATCACTTGCATCGGCTATGGTACTTATATCAGGGTTTTTCTTCATCTTGGGTGCAGACTTTCTCGGTGTGGTTCAGCTCATCGTATATGTAGGGGCTATTATGGCTCTGTACTCATTTGCAATGATGTTCTTTGATGCAACAAGGGATATTAAAGAGAAAAATACAAATAACGCTTTAGTATTTTTACTTGGTGGTATGAGTGCATTGGTTTTGGTACTTATGTTTAGCGCACCGATCTTTTCTGACAGTATACAAGCACTATATCCTATGCATGAAGGTGCAGGTAATGCACAAGATGTAGGTATTGTACTTTTTACAAAGTATCTTGTACCATTTGAAGTAGCAGCGTTAATGTTACTTGTAGCAATGATTGCAGGGATTATACTTGCAGGTAAGAAAATGGATCAGAGTCTCACTGAAGATATGAGTGCAGATGATGAAATTATGATAGTAAAGGATGAAAAATGATAGGTCTTTCTCACTACCTAATCGTATCAGCGATTATCTTCTCTATAGGATTGGTCGGTGTACTTAGAAGAAGAAATCTTTTAATGCTTTTCTTCGCAACAGAAGTGATGCTTAATGCCGTAAATATTGCATTTGCAGCAATTTCACATTACTACAACGACTTGACGGGTCAAATGTTTGCATTTTTCATCATCGCTATTGCAGCGAGTGAAGTGGCAGTTGGACTTGGTATTTTGATCGTATTGTATAAAAAACATGGAAGTCTTGATCTTGACGACCTATCAAGCATGAGAGGATAATGATGGAAAATTTAGTATATATAGCACTTTTTGCACCGTTTGTTGGCTCTCTTTTTGCAGCTTTATTTGGTATGAGTGAAAGAAAAATATTTGTAGGTATTGTAGGTTCTCTACTTATAGGTCTTGCTTTTGTTTCTTCAGCGTTATTGGCATACAACCTTTACACAACAGGTACAGTAGTACATGTGACAATGATGGATTGGATCAATGCAGGAGATCTCAACATACCATTTGGTTTTGTAGTTGATTACATATCTGTAACCATGATGACAGTAGTTACTTTAGTTTCAACAGTCGTACATATCTATGCGATCGGTTATATGGATCATGATAAGAGTTTTAACAGATTCTTCTCGTATCTTTCAGCTTTCGTATTCTCTATGATGATACTTGTTATGTCAGATAACTTTGCTGGCCTATTTATAGGGTGGGAAGGTGTTGGTGTGTGTTCATGGTTGCTTATCGGTTTTTGGTACCATAAGCCAGATCAGTCAAGAGAAGAAAATCCTTCTATCTCTCCATCATGGGCAGCCAATGAAGCATTTATTATGAACCGTATCGCTGACCTTGGTATGTTGATCGGTATCTTTATCCTTTACTGGAACACAGGGTCACTTCAATATGATGAAGTATTTGCTCAGCTTCCATATCTTGGTGAAACTATTTTAACGACAGCAGCCATAGCACTCTTTATTG
>JAPHUJ010000174.1 GCA_026193735.1 Sulfurovum sp. | reverse complement strand
GCCTAAAGATGTGACTTCCCTTATATTATTGAGTACACTTTTGTTTATGCCTTTGTTATTTGGGCTAAGTTATGTCATAAATCACTACTATTTGTGATAAAATAATCTTATAACTTTTATTGGAGTCCTCATGTCTAAAAAAACCCTTATTATTGGTGCCGGCGGTGTCGGAAATGTTGTTGCTTTTAAGTGTGCGATGAATGCTGATACGTTTGGCGATATCACGTTGGCAAGCCGTACGGTCAGTAAGTGTGATGCCATCGCTGCAAATGTAAAAGAAAAAACTGGCGTACAGATACATACACGAGCAGTGGATGCAGATTCCATACCTGAACTTAAAGAACTCATTGCTGCTACCGGTGCAAGTATTGTCATCAATGTGGCACTTCCTTACCAGGATCTTACCATCATGGATGCCTGTGAGGAGATGCAGGTAGATTACCTCGATACAGCAAACTACGAACACCCTGACACGGCAAAATTTGAGTACAAAGAACAGTGGGCCAGAAATGAAGAGTTTAGAAAAGCAAACATCATGGGCTTACTGGGTAGTGGGTTTGACCCTGGAGCCACCAACGTCTTTTGTGCTTATGCGCAAAAGCACTATTTCGATGAGATCCATACCATAGACATTCTGGACTGTAATGCAGGGGACCATGGGTATCCTTTTGCAACCAATTTCAATCCTGAGATCAATCTTCGTGAAGTTTCTGCAAAAGGGCGTTACTGGGAAAATGGTGAATGGATAGAGACTGAACCCATGGAGATCATGGAAGTATGGGATTACCCGGAAATTGGACCAAAAGACAGCTACCTGCTTTACCATGAAGAAATGGAGTCTTTGGTAAAACATATCAAAGGGCTAAAACGTATCAGATTTTTCATGACATTCGGACAAAGCTACCTCACACACATGAAGTGTCTTGAGAATGTAGGCATGCTGGGTATCAAAGAGGTTGAACACAAAGGCATGAAGATCGTCCCTATGGAATTCCTTGCGACCTTGCTTCCTGATCCTGCAAGCCTTGGACCTCGCACCAAAGGTAAAACCAATATCGGTATCTTCGCCAAAGGTCTCAAAGATGGCAAAGAAAAAGCCATTTATATTTACCAGGTAAGTGACCATGAAAAATGTTATGCAGAAGTGATGAGCCAGGGCGTGAGTTACACGACAGGTGTACCGGCCATGATAGGTGCAAAACTCATGCTGGAAGGCAAGTGGCAAGGTAAAGGTGTCTTCAATATGGAAGAACTTGACCCTGATCCGTTTATGGAAGAACTGAACAAACAAGGTTTACCTTGGAAGGTGATGGAACTTGGAGCTGATGAAACGCGTTTAGTACTATAAAAAGAATTCTTATATATGGACTTCGTTCTCAAAAAAATTATCTCTATGTTCTTAATGCCTCTACCCTTGGGGGTGGCATTCATCATACTGGCACTCTTGTTTTTATATAAAAATAAATTACAAAAAGCAAAACTTATCTTGATGGTCAGTATTATTTGGTTTTTTCTATTTTCCTATTCGCCCTTTGTCAACATCATTTTGCACAACATAGAATCTACCTACCCTACATTACATCAAGCACCAAAAGAAATAAAATATATTTATGTTTTAGGCGGAGGACATTCTACCGATGAAACTCAGCCCATTACATCACAAGTGAATGAAGCATCTGTTGTCAGACTCAGCGAAGGTATACGCCTTTACCGACAACTACATGAGCATGCAAAAATAATAGTCTCAGGCTATAGTGGATTATACGACCCGACACCCCATGCTGCCATGCAAAAGAAGTTAGCCATTGCTTTAGGTGTGAAGAAAGAAGATATCATACTGCGTCCTGGCCCAAGAGACACACAAGAAGAAGCGATCGCTGCTAAAAAACTACTGGGTGATGAACCATTTATCTTAGTCACATCTGCTTCGCATATGCCACGGGCAATGAAATTCTTTGCACAAGAGGGACTCACACCCATACCTGCACCCACAGATCATCTGGGAAGCTTACAATATCTAGACTATGCAGACGTCTTTTCTTCTAATACGCTTGACAAATCCCGCATAGTATTCCATGAAATTTTAGGATTGTTATGGCAAAAGATCAAAGGGTTTTAATGCAATTACCATCTACACGTTTTTTAGGCTTCCCTAAAGAAGGACTTACCTTCCTTGACAACATCATTATAAACAATTCCAAAGAGTGGCTTGATGACCATATAGAAGAGTATGAAAAGTACATCGTTGCACCCAACAAAGCTTATGTTGAGGAGATGGGTGAACATTTACAAATACTTATTCCAAGTATTAACGCTATACCCAAAATAAACAAATCACTCTTTCGTATCTATCGTGATGCCAGATTTCACAGACTTGATCCCATCAAAGAACGTATCGGTATCATCTTTTGGCAGGGAGCTACACACCGTATGCAAAGCAGCTCTTTTTATATGCATTATGACCCGTTTGAAATATTTGTTGCTACGGGTATACGTAATTTCAAAGCACCACTACTTTCTACCTACAGAGAATACATCAAGAATGATGCAAAAAGAGAAGCCCTGCACCACATCTTGGAAGAATTAAAAAGCAAAGGCTACAGCATACCGGAACCCCAGTTCAAGCGTTACCCTTTAGGACTGGATAAAGATGACAGATATGCCTACCTTTACCTCTATGGTGCCATGTATGCCTATACACTATTTCCACCCGATAAAGTATTTCATTCCGAATCCATCATAGACAGGAACTTCAAGATCTATGAAGATATGCTTGACCTTCAACAGTGGCTCTATGAACTTACATGTGTTGAGGAACTTCCAAAACTTAGAACAGGGAAAGCTGATTTTTAATGTGTTAAGCTGTTGACATCAACATTAAATAAAAACATTTAAATAAGGGGAATGCCTTGAACATATCAGCACTATTTTTCATAATCCTTGTTTACTGGATTTTTTTACTACAGAGTAAGATAAAACATCTTGAGAAGCTTGTATACAATTTAAAAGATAAAAAACCTTATGAAGAAACAGTAAAAACACAAAACGTATCCATATCGGAAAAAACAGTTGTAGCGAATGAAACAGATACTGTGGATGACCATACTGTGACACTGGCAATTGAAAATACACCAAACAATGTGGAAAGATTTAAACAGGTATATAATGATACAACACCACAAGAGCCTTCCCAACTGGCATCATTCATTACAAACTACTTTACAGGAGGCAATCTACTTGTACGAATAGGTGGTGTCATACTCTTCTTTGGACTGGCATTTTTAGTGAAGTATGCGGCGGAACATAGTGTTATCAGCATACAAGTGAGACTGGTGGGCATAGCCATTATTGCCATAATACTTGTGATAGTCGGATGGAAACTTAGAGACAGAGAAGGAGCATATGGTCAGATATTGCAAGGACTTGGCATCGCTATGTTCTACTTGGTTATTTATGCGGCATCAAAGTTTTATGCACTGCTATCACTGGACATCGCTTTTGCTCTGATGCTTTTAGTGGTCATCATAGGCTCTGTTTTATCAGTGATGGAAGATGCTTTGCCTTTAGCACTTTTTGCTACAGCAGGTGGTTTTTTAGTGCCCATTTTAACCTCGAGTGGCGATGGCTCACACATTATACTTTTTAGCTACTATGTTTTACTTAACCTAAGTATATTTATCGTAGCGTGGTATCGCTCCTGGCGTGTACTGAATGTGGTAGGATTTCTTTTTACCTTTGTCATCTCGGGTACTTGGGGTGTGTTACGTTACCGTTCAGACTTTTTTAGTACAACAGAACCATTTCTTATACTCTATTTTCTAATGTATTTAACTATATCTATCCTTTTTACCGTTAAACATACATTTAAACCACGAAACTTTGTAGATGGTACACTGGTATTTGGCTTACCTTTAGTCGCTTTTCCTTTACAGATCAACTTAGTACAAATATATGAGTATGGCGAAGCATACAGTGCTATGGTTTTAGGGACATTTTATATGATACTGTGGTTTTGGCTTAACAAAAAAGAGAGAACGCAGCTATTATCTAAGGCATTTTTAGCTTTAGGTGTTGTTTTTTATACCATAGCTATACCGTATGTATTCGATGCAGATGTGAGTGCTGCCCTATGGTCACTGGAGAGTGCTGCTATTATTTGGATAGCACTGAAACAAGAAAGGGCGTATGCTAGATATTTTGGGGAATTACTTTTATTGATCTCTATCGTGATCTACCCTATTGACGTACACATATATGGTATTACAATGACAGAATACTTAGGATATATCATCATTACAGTGGCTTCACTTATCGCTTCTTATCTTTTAGATAAACATCGAAAACAACTTTCAATGTTAGATATGTATATACCTAAAATTTTGCTGGGTTTTGCTCTTATATTATGGATTGCAAGTACAACAGAACAATGGTTAAAGTTTGAAATGCTCTATATTAATGCGATGTTGTTTTCCCTAAGTCTAGGAGCGTTGATACTTTTTATAGTCACCAAAGTATTAAATTGGAAATTGCTTATTTTAACACTGCAGGGCTATTTTGCTTTGGGAATAATACTTTTCTTTATGCAGACTTCAGACACCTTGCATTTTCTTCACCCTTTTGAAGGTTTTGGAACCATGGCATTAAGTATTTTTGTACTACTCAATTATCTGTTTTTGTGCCAGTATGATAAAGCATGGAGATTTACAAAACAGATACATGTCTTGACCTTGTGGTTCATAACCATAGTATTTATGTTGGAATTACACTATCATGCTGAGCTTTTACAAATGGGCAAAAGTTTAAGTATGATAGCCATAGCCATTGTCCCATTGTTATTGACTATGATGCTGCTGGTTCCCAAAAGATATACAGGATGGCTGGAAACATACAGAAGAAGTTATCAGCTTATCGCTGCGGGTGGACTCGTTGAAGTACTGATACTTTGGGAATTACGTACGTTTGGTATTACTCCGGATTTTAAATTCTCTTATATACCATTGTTCAATCCATTAGATATAACGCAAGCTTTAGGATTGGCCATTATAGCCTACTGGATATATAGTAATAAAGAGTCTTTTATACAGAGCACAAAGGTATTCTTGTATGGTGTAGTGGCTTTTATGAGTACTATTTTAGTAAGTGTGATATTTGCACGGTTTGTGCACGTATTTAGAGAAGTGGATTATACGCTTATTGCTTTATGGAAAAATATCTATTACCAAACAGGGATTTCGATATTGTGGAGTGTGATAGCTATCGTATTGATGCTCTTATCCAAACGCTATAAAAACCGTCCATTATGGTTAGCAGGTTTTGGACTCTTGATACTGGTAGTACTCAAACTCTTTTTTGTGGAACTTGCCAGTTCAGGTACGATTGAAAGGATCATATCTTTTCTCGTGGTAGGATCATTACTTTTACTCATAGGGTATTTTGTACCCTTACCGCCTGGTAAAGATGAAAAATGATAGTTTAAAATGAAACAAAAAAAACTCTACTCAACTACACAGATATTACACACAAGTTTGTTACACTAAATCAGTGACAATACTCCTAGAGGTTAGGAGGCGAGTGATACGTCAGCATGTTTATACTTGGTAAGAGTTACGGAAGCATAGCAGAAATGCGACGTCTAAGTAAAAATCTGGAAATCCAGGTGACACGCATAAAGTAATATACATATCACTTTTTTGCAAACAGAGTGCTACGAAATCATTTCTGGTAACACTTCCTTTAAGTTAGAGGACTATAATTAGTCTCCTTCCTACTCTGTATGCGAACGATGAAAATGTCGCTTAAAATATCGTACGGTTCGATCCACCGTCCCCTAAACAGAAAGTCATTCTTCTTAACGGTGGAGAGAACACGTGCGGTATAGTTATTATCCAATACAATCAGAAAAATAACCAGTACTTAGATTCACAGGTATTTAAAGACTTACATACTTGTAAGACAGAAACTATAGATCAATAGCATACTGCTTCAATGTTTCCAAATCTATCAACTCCAACATACGTTTATGCGTAGCATGAATAAAAATGTGGGGTGCCATACCATCAAGATGGGCTTTTACAAAACTATGCCCGCCAAGACACCAGCTTTGCCCAGGCTGAACTCCAGCAAAGCTATACTCAGGCATAGGAGTAGAAAGATCATTTCCTACTTTTTTAGAGTATTCTAAAAACTCTTTTGTCGCATAGATGCACACTGCATGTACAGCAGGGTTATGATCTCCTGTGTTACAAGAGCCATCTCTATGGAACCCTGTCAAAGGTTTCAAACTGCAAGGTTCTAAAGGTTCACCTAATACATTTAATGATTCATCCATCATGATATATCCTTCGTGCTAATTTGAAAAATTATAGCTAAAATAAACAGGCTGTAGGTAAAGGTTCCTTTTTTTCCAAGACTTTTGAGAAATGAAGTAAATTTGTAACTTTTTCACAGACGATTTATGCTCTTTTGCCACTTGATACCGTTATTGGTAAGTTGATTCTCATGAATAATGAAGGTCATCACATGATGCTCAGCCAGTAAAAACCAAACTTGGGAACAACGAGAATATCTTTAAAGATATTGGGAGCTCGTCCGCTATGTAAGTCGATCAGTCGATGGTATTGTGTAGCAGACCATAATCCTACATCTTTAAGATTCAGAGATTGCGGCCTACCATCAAGGTTGGCCACGATAAGGATACGTTCATCGCGCCTTGACAGATCATAACGGGAATATACGAACAGATGGGGATTGTTCACTTTAAAAAGTTCGCGATTATTAAAATCTGCAAAGAGATCGATATCCTTAGATACGGCTATCATTTTTTTAAGTGCACTAAATATCGCATACTCTGTTGTCCCGGCGGTATGTCTACGTGCCGCTTTCTCCCAATCTATCTTCGGGCGGTGTGCCCAGCGGGTATCTCCGGCTTTATTGGGTTCTTCGAGGTAGGTCAGATCATTAATAGTCCCTATCTCGTCACCGTAATACAAAAGGGGGATGCCACCGAAAGAGAGGATCATGCTGTGCATCAGCAAGATGGTCTTGATCGCATCTTTAGCGGCCTCTTCATCACCCTTCTCCTGTGCGTATTGAAGTCCTACCAAGGAAGCCAGTGTACCCGATATCCTGACATCACCGGTCTTTTTATTGGTCCCAAATGGCAGACCTCTGGCATGAGAGTCATTGAACTTGCCCAGAAAATAATCAAGTAGAAACCTACGGTGGCTTGAGGGCTCATAACCAGCTGTGATGATATCTGCATCATCGAAACCCAGACCGATGTCATCATGACAGCGTATATAGTTCAGCCATGTGGCACGATCGAGCTTGGCAGGCAGTGTCTTGACGCCCTGATTTAGAAGCTTTGCGTTCTTTGTCGCGATCGCATCCCACATCAGGGCCATGAATGTAGCGTTATAGGCTATTTCACACTCTTTGGCAATGATGTTGTCTTCTCCAAAGTATTTTATCACTTCCATGGGCGCGACAATAGCTTCAGCAATAAACAAGACGCCTGGTGCGGTGACTTGACAACAATCTTTCAGAAGTTGCAAGATGAGATGCGCCTCTTCTTCGTTCTGGCATGTACTGCCTAGCTTCTTCCATAAGAATGCGACAGCATCCAAGCGCAGGATGTCCGCACCTTGGTTCGCCCAATAGAGGATGATATCCAGCATTTCGATGAATACGGCGGGATTGCTATAGTTGAGATCCCACTGGAAGTCATGGAACACCGTCATCACCCAGCGACCCATCTCCTCATCCCAGGTAAAGTTTCCCGGTGCCGTTTCAGGAAATACCTCCGGCATGCTCTGTTCGAACATATCCGGCATCTTGCGAGTCTCAAACGTGTAGTAGTAGTCCTGAAATAGAGGGTCTCCTGCACGTGCCATCTGTGCCCACCGATGTTCATCCGATGTATGGTTCAATACGATGTCCAAGACTAAAAGGATGTCGTGTTTGCGCATCTCATTGGCCAGTT
>JAPHUJ010000148.1 GCA_026193735.1 Sulfurovum sp. | reverse complement strand
GGTAACGTCCGTTCGAATAAGAAAACTGTTCCAGGCGTTATGAGTCAACGTGGTTGTGCGTATGCAGGATCAAAAGGTGTTGTTTGGGGTCCAGTTAAAGATATGGTTCATATCTCTCATGGTCCTATCGGTTGTGGCCAGTATTCACGTGCCGGTCGTCGTAACTATTACATTGGTACAACAGGTGTTGATACTTTTGTAACTATGAACTTCTCTTCAGATTTTCAAGAAAAAGATATCGTTTTCGGTGGAGATAAAAAACTTGATAAATGTTTACATGAGATCGACGAACTTTTCCCATTAAACAACGGTATCACTGTTCAATCAGAATGTCCAATTGGTCTCATCGGTGATGATATCAACGCAGTAGCAAAAATGTATAACAAAAAAACAGGTCAAACAATTGTACCGGTAAACTGTGAAGGTTTCCGTGGGGTTTCTCAATCACTAGGTCACCACATTGCAAATGATACGATCCGTGATTATGTTTTTGATGCGAATGCACCAACGCTTGGTGATGCAATTGAACCAACTGAGTATGATGTTGCTATTATCGGTGATTATAACATTGGTGGTGATGCATGGTCAAGTCGTATTCTTCTTGAAGAAATGGGTCTTCGTGTGACCGCTCAATGGTCAGGTGATGCAACACTTAAAGAGATGGCACAAACACCAAAAGTTAAATTGAATTTACTTCACTGTTACCGTTCTATGAACTACATTTCTCGTCATATGGAGAAAGAGTATGGTATACCTTGGATTGAGTATAACTTCTTTGGACCAAGCCAGACGATCAAGTCACTACGTAAGATCGCAGCGTTCTTTGATGAGTCTATTCAAGCAAAATGTGAAGAAGTAATTGCTAAGTACCAACCAATGGTAGACGCAGTGGTAAATAAATTCCAACCACGTCTAGAAGGTAAGCAGGTAATGTTGTTTGTAGGTGGTCTACGTCCTCGTCACGTTATCGGTGCCTATGAAGATCTTGGTATGGAAGTGATCGGTACAGGGTATGAGTTCGCTCATGATGATGACTATAAAAGAACAAAAGATGAGATCTTCCGTTCAACAGTTATCTATGATGATGTGAATGAGTATGAACTTGAAGCTTTTGTTAAAAAACTTGAGCCGGATCTGGTTGCATCAGGGATCAAAGAGAAATATGTATTCCAAAAAATGGGTCTTCCATATAGACAGATGCACTCTTGGGATTATTCTGGACCATACCACGGTTATGATGGGTTTGCAATCTTTGCAGCAGATATGGATCTTGCTATTAACTCTCCAGTTTGGGGTCATAGCAAAGCACCATGGGATAAAGAAGGAGAAGTATAATGCAAGACGTAAATAATATAGTAAACGGTAAGGACCTGTTCTTAAAGCCGGAGTACCAAGATGTACTTGCTAATAAAAAACAATTTGAAGGTGGTATGGGTGCGATTAACCCTGCTAAAACTGCTGAAGTTGCTGAGTGGACTAAAACGTGGGATTACCGCGAAAAAAACCTTGCCCGTGAAGCGATCACTGTAAACCCGGCAAAAGCATGTCAGCCTCTTGGGGCTGTTATGGTTGCACTTGGTTTTGAAGAAACAATGCCTTACGTTCATGGTTCTCATGGATGTGTAGCATATTTCCGTTCATACTTTACGCGACACTTTAAAGAACCGACTCCATGTGTTTCTGACTCTATGACAGAAGATGCTGCGGTATTTGGTGGTCTTGTAAATATGAAAGATGGTCTTAAAAACTGTGCAGCAGTATATAAACCTAAAATGATCGCTGTTTCAACTACTTGTATGGCAGAAGTTATCGGTGATGACCTTTATGCCTTTGCAGTAGCGGCTAAAGAAGAAGATGGTGGTGAGTTCTTGCCAGAAGATTACCCTATCACTTATGCACATACACCGTCATTTACAGGTAGCCACATTACTGGTTATGATAACATGATGCAAGGTATCATGGATCAGCTTACTGATGGCGTAGAAGTGAATAAAAACGATAAGATCAACATTATTCCTGGATTTGAAACGTATATCGGTTCGATTCGTTCTGTTAAAGCTATCGTAGAGTCTTTTGGTGCTGAATATACTATGCTAGGTGACCACTCTGACCAATGGGATATGCCAGCAGGTGATTATTCTATGTTCTCTGGTGGTACCAAGATAGAAGATGCGAAAGATTGTAAAAACTCTAAAACAACTATCTCACTTCAGAAGTATGCTACAGTAAAAACCATGAAAATGGTGAGTAAGAAATGGAAACAAAATTCAGCTACTTGTAACCCTATAGGTCTTAAAGGGACTGATGAGTTTGTTATGAAATTAGCTGAGTTAACAGGTAAAGATGTTCCTGAAAAACTTAAAATTGAACGTGGTCGTCTTGTAGATGCTATGCAGGATTCTTATCCGTATATGCATGGTAAAAAATTCGCGATCTGGGGAGATCCAGATTTCTTGATAGGAATGGTTTCATTCTTACTTGAAATGGGTGCAGAACCAACTCATGTACTTTGTAACAACCCGGCACGTGGTTGGGAAGATGAGATGAGAGCATTGCTTGATACTTCTCCTGCTGCTGCTGATTGTCATGTATGGGCTGGTAAAGACCTTTGGCACATGAGATCACTTCTCTTTACTGAGCCTGTTGATTTTATGATCGGTAACTCGTATGGTAAAGAGTTGATGAGAGATACAAATGTACCATTGATCTACATAGGTTTCCCTATCTTTGATAGACACCACCTTCACAGATAT
>JAPHUJ010000147.1 GCA_026193735.1 Sulfurovum sp. | reverse complement strand
ACCATAAAAGAATAGGGATTATGTACGCAGCAGTCATGTTTACATTCTTTTTTGTTGCTGTTGCAACAGCAATGTTGATGCGTTTTGAGCTGTTCGCACCAGGACAACAGCTTATAGACGGAGATACATTTAACCAAGCGTTTACACTACATGGTGTTATTATGATCTTCCTCTTTATTATCCCAGGAATTCCTGCGATATTTGGAAACATTGTTATGCCACTTATGATCGGGGCGAAAGATGTATCTTTCCCAAGATTGAACTGGTTTACATTCTGGCTATACATATTAGGCGCTATTATTGCAGTTTCATCACTTTGGGTAGGTAATGGTTTTGCAGATACTGGTTGGACTTTTTATGCACCATATTCTTTGAATACGGGTACAAATGTAATTATGACGCTTGTTGCAGCATTTATTCTTGGTATGGCATCGATCCTTACAGGTCTTAACTTCCTTGTAACGATTCACAGACTTAGAGCACCAGGTATGACATTTTTCAAAATGCCACTGTTTGTATGGGGTATCTATGCAACAGCATGGATCCAACTTCTTGCTACACCGGTAGTTGGTATTACACTTGTTCTTGCTATTTTGGAAAAATACTTCGGTATTGGTATTTTTGATCCTGCAAAAGGTGGAGACCCTGTATTGTTTGAACACTTATTCTGGATCTATTCTCACCCAGCGGTTTATCTTATGATTCTTCCTGCATTTGGTATTATGTCTGAGATCATTCCAACATTCTCAAGAAAAGAGATCTTCGGATATAGAACCATTGCACTTTCATCAGCTTCAATTGCAGGTATCGGTTACTTAGTATGGGGTCATCACCTTTATACATCAGGTATGGCAAATATTGCTAAAACAGTTTTCTCATTCCTTACATTCTTTGTTGCGGTTCCTACAGGGATTAAATTCTACGACTGGGTAGCAACAATGTATCAAGGTAAAATTGTACTTTCAGCACCTATGATCTGGGCATTGGGTACGATGATCACATTTGCGATCGGTGGACTGACTGGTGTTACTATTACAATGATCGGTGTTGATATTCACCTTCAAGATACATACTATTCAGTAGCACACTTCCACTATGCGATTCTAGGTGGGGTTGTATTCTTGATGTTTGCCGGTATGCACTATTGGTTCCCATTGATTACGGGTAAATTGTATAATGAAAAGCATGCAAAAATTGCTTTTTATCTTAACTTTGTAGGATTTAACCTTTTATGGTTCCCTATGTTCATTGCTGGTTATTATGGTATGCCTCGTCGTTACTTTGACTACTTGCCAGAGTTTCAGATCTACCACCAACTGTCATTTTATGGAGCTATAATTTTTGTTTCTGGTTTAATAATGATGTTCTGGGTATTCTATAGAGGATGGACGAAAGGTGAAAAATCGACTCCAAATCCATGGAATGCAACGACATTAGAATGGCATTTACCAACATCACCACCACCATTAGAGAACCACACAAAAGTTCCATATGTTGACTTTAATCCATATGAATATTACCATGGTGAACCGGTAGTTAAGTTTGATGAAAATATGAGAAGGATAGACTGATGGCACACGCATATGTACCAGAAATCGCGGTTGACCGCGAAGGGAATGAACATGAAGTTCAAGGTTGGCAAGATGATTTTTACGGCGGGAAACTAGGTTTCTGGCTGTTTATGCTTACAGAAGTAATGATGTTCGGCGGGATGTTCCTAGCGCTTGCATATTACAATACGCTTCATCCTCAAGATTATATAGAAGCGTCAGCATCTTTAAATAGATTTCTTGGTGGAACAAACACAGTAATACTTCTTGTATCCGCATTAACTATGGGGCTTGGCCTACTTAAGATGAGAACAGGAGATGTTAAAGGTGCTAAATTGATGATTTGGGCAACTATTATACTTGCTTTAGTATTCTTAGGAATTAAAGCGGTTGAATGGACTGCTGAATATCATCATGGGATTTTCCTTATGCATGGTCAAATGTTACCAGAGTCCACTATGGCATTTGGAAAAAAACTTTTCTTTGGTATGTACTTTACGATGACTGGACTTCACGGTTTTCATATTATCATTGGTATTGGATTGATGCTTTGGTTACTTAAACGTATTAATGCAGGCAAAGTAAGTACAGAACATCATATTTTACATTTTAACATCGCACTATACTGGGATATCGTACACCTTATTTGGGTATTTGTTTTCCCATATTTCTATATGATAGGCGCAGGCGACGTAGCAGGAGGGGCACATGGTCACTAATAAAATAGATTATAAAATAGAAAGAGCAACCTATTATAAGGTTCTTGTAGGACTGTTGTTATTAACAGCGGTTACATTTGTACAACCGTATTTGTTTATGACAGGTTCAACATTTTTGGCACAAATGATTATTGCAGTTGTAAAAGCATGGTTGATAGTTATGTATTATATGCATTTAAAAGGTGAGAAACTGATAGGAGCTACGGTAATATTTGCATTATTCTTAGTTATGGTTTTCTTTATTATTGTTATTGGAATAGACGTGCCTAATTTCCAATTCGGGGCTGAGAGTCATATTACATCTCAGGTAGTAGATCATGCAGCTAATGCAGCGCATGAAGCACATTAAGGGGGTGTTATGTTAGAAGGTTTTAACTCTAGTGCAGCAACATTTGCTGCAGATGTCGATCAGGCATTTTGGATACATATTTGGATTTCTGTAGGATTATTTTTATCAGTTATCGGGCCAATGATTTATTTTGCATGGAAATACCGTGCAGATAAAGTAAAAAATGAAGATATTGGTAATTTAACACACCATACTATATTGGAAATTACATGGACTGTAATTCCAGTTATTTTGTTGATGCTTTTCTTTTATTATGGGTACAGTTCTATGCAAGTACTTAGAACAATGCCGGCAGAGAGTGAAAGTATTGTTATCAATATGGAAGGTAAAAAATGGTCTTGGAGCCATACATACCCTGCAAATAAAAGTGGATTTGTTCACAAAACTGCAGAACTGTATGTGCCTAAAGATCAAAATATCATCTTAAAAATGTCTGCACCAGTCAATGATGTTATTCACTCATACTATGTCCCGGCTTTCCGTATGAAAGAAGATGTAGTCCCTGGACGTATGACACAACAATGGTTCAATTCACCTGTTGTTGGTTCTTATGATGTTGAATGTGCGGAATATTGTGGTACTAGACACTCATATATGCTTTCTAAAATTAATGTAATGGAAAGAGCTGAGTATGATGAATGGTTTGAAAGCAGTAAACGTACACCAGGTGCGGCGGATGTAAAAATTTCTAAAGGTCAAGAGATTTATGAGTCAAATGGTTGTGCAGGATGTCACTCTATAGATACAGCAGCAACACTTGTTGGTCCATCACTTATGGGTATAGGTGACAAATATGACGCAGCATATCTTAAAGATGCTATTCTTAACCCGGATAAAGATGTTCCAGCTGGATTTACAGCAGGTGTAATGCCTCCATTTACAATGTCAGATGCTGATGTGGACGAAGTAATTAAATACTTTAACAACACAGATAAAGGTAAAGAACTATATGAATCAAACGGCTGTTCAGGATGTCACTCTATAGATACTGATTCCATTTTGGTCGGACCGTCACTTAAAGGTATTGGTGCTAAATATGATGCAGCATATCTTAAAAATGCAATTCTAACACCAGATAAAGATGTACCAGAAGGATTTACTGCAGGTATTATGCCTCCATTTGCACTACCTGATGCAGATGTTGCAGCTATCATTAAGTATATGAAATCGGTTAAATGATAAAAGACTTTTTTGTAGTAACAAAGTTCGTCCTCTCTTTTGCGGTGAGTCTTTCCGCACTCTTTGGCTATATAATGGCCAAAGGGGATGTGGGTTTTGATATGTTTATTGCAACCTTTGCTGTACTTCTTGTTGCAATGGGTGTTTCTACACTCAACCAGGTTCAAGAATACAAAGAAGACTCGAAGATGGATAGAACCAAAAATCGTCCTATTGCTTCGGGTAGAATGACACCAAGAACAGGGATGGTCATAGCTGGTATATTGATAGTTTTATCAATGATACTTATTTATGATCTACTGGGGTTAACGGGTGTAAATCTTTTCTTGTTCGCGTTTATCTGGTACAATGCATTGTATACACCTTTGAAAAAAAAGAGTGCATTAGCAGTCGTTCCTGGAGCTATACTTGGTGTGATACCACCTGCGATCGGTTGGTTAACAGCAGGACATAGTTTAATGGAATTGGAGTTTATCTCACTAGGACTGTTTTACTTCATTTGGCAAGTACCACATTTTTGGTT
>JAPHUJ010000086.1 GCA_026193735.1 Sulfurovum sp. | reverse complement strand
GTAGAGAAGTTTAAAGAAATAAATGCTGCGTATGAAGTACTTTCTGATAAAGAGAAAAAAGCACAGTATGACCAGTTCGGTGATCAGATGTTTGGTGGGCAAAATTTCCATGATTTTGCGCAAGGACAGGGAGGAGGTGTAGACCTCGATGAGATACTCAGACAAATGTTCGGTGGTGGCGGTGGCGGCTTCAGTAGCGGCTTCGGTGGAGCAAGAGGCGGTTTTGGTGGCTTTGGCGGCCCTGACCTCGATATGCAAGCACGTATCACTGTACCGTTCATGGTGTCTGTGAACGGTGGTAAACATACTGTATCTGCTAATGGACAAAGTTTTGATATCAAGATTCCTGCAGGGATCAAAAGTGGTGAAACGATGCGTGTACGCGGTAAAGGTAAACAGTACCAGGGCCATGCAGGTGATCTACTCATACAGATAGAAGTTGCATCTTCAGATGAGTATGAAAGAAAAGGTGATAACCTCTATAAAACATTTGATGTTCCTTTAAAAGAAGCACTCTTTGGCGGTAAAATTTCAGTAGATACACCTGAAAAAGAAGTTTCTCTCAAAGTACCTAAAAATACAAAAAATGGTCAAAAATTTAGACTTAAAGGAAAAGGTGTTGCTGACAGAAAAACAGCCTTGAGAGGAGACTTGTATCTTGTAGCGAATGTGGTTTTACCTGATGTAGATACATTGGATGATGAACTTAAAGCAATGATAGAAGCTAAACTCTAAAGGATTTTTTATGCATAGTTATGATGAACCGGTATATCTTATATCCGTAGTGGCCACAATGTTAGACATACATCCCCAAACACTCAGACAGTATGAACGTGAAGGGTTGGTTGAACCTTCACGTACACAGGGACGTATGCGTCTTTACTCTCAACGTGACATTGAACGGATGAAACTCATTTTACGATTAACACGTCAGATGGGAGTAAATCTTGCAGGAGTAGACATTGTGCTTCAGCTCAAAGAGCAGATAGACGAAATGCAGGCAGAGATAGATCAAATGCGAGAAGAACTGAGTAAAGTAAACCGTAATGGTTCTGTACATTCAAGTAAAGCGCTGGTTACAAAAAGTTCTTATGACATCATTATTTTTGAAAAGTAGGTAAAGCAATCTATTTTAATATAAAAAATTATTATATAATGACTTTATGAAGCAACAAAAATATTATACTTTTTTTCAACAACAGATACTTATAATGATAGCTCTTTCTCTTATACCCGGTCTGGTATACGTATTTGCCGGATGGGTATTTGGCATGATGATACCGGCATTGATCTGGTATTGTTTTATGATTATTATTTCTTTGTATGGTTGGAAACTTTATAAAGAGTTCCAATTTCATAAAATGGATGAAGAAGCTTTAGTCTCTTGGTATGATAGGCTAAAAGTGTTTATGTATATCATATTTACTTTATGGACAGTGATTTTTTTACTTTACGTAGGGAAATCAGAAGATAATTTACATTATATAGCCATATTTACACAAATTGGTGCATCCGTAGTGGCTTCTACTTTATTGGTCTCAGATAAAAAAATATTTGTTCCCATATTGTTGACCATGATGCTACCGTTGGCAGGATATTTTTTCCTGATAGGGACATGGTATGGTTATATATTATCTGTTTTTTCTCTTATCTTTTTAATAGTATTACTCTATGCTGCATACAATACATATACATTACTTCAAAGAAATTATTTTCAGGCTAATCAAGATGCATTAACCGGATTATTTAATCGTAGATACTTTCTTGAGTATATCGATGCTCTTCTTGAGAGAGTTCATATGACAGAAGAAATAGTATATATTTTTCTTATAGATTTAGACTACTTTAAGACCATCAATGATTCGTTAGGGCATGATATTGGGGATGAACTACTGATATCTGTATCGAAACGTATAGAACTTTTTTCTCAAAATACACATGTATTGGCACGTTTAGGAGGCGATGAATTTATACTGATCAGTAAAGACATGAAAGAACAGAACAGGAATAAAGAATTAGCTTACAACTTTGCTCTACGTTTACTGGACACCATTCGAGAACCTTATATGGTAGGGCAACATCAACTTTATATCTCTGCGAGTATCGGTGTACACAAAATAAATCCAAAAGCAAAAGATAGTACAAGTTTACTTAAAAATGTAGATATAGCTATGTATGAAGCAAAGACTAAAGGGCGTGATACTGTTATAATGTTTGACGAATCTTTGTCTGTCGAAATCAATGAACATTTGATCATAGAACAAAAACTTTATAAAGCTATCAAAGAAAATAAGCTTGATGTATATTATCAGCCACAGTTTTATGGCAATAAGGAGATCAGAGGTTGTGAAGCTTTAGCGAGATGGAACGATACAGAGTTTGGTTCAATAGCACCAGATGTATTTATCCCTATAGCCGAAAAGACGGGTTTGATTATTGAATTAGGCAGTTATATCATGAATGAAACGTTTAAAACCTTTTATGAGTGGAAGTTAAAAGGTATATCATCAGGACATTTATCTATTAATATCAGTATCAAACAATTGTTACATCATTCTTTTGTAGAAGATGTAAATGCTTTGTTACAGACGTATCCGGTTCATGATATAAGTCAAAACATCATTTTTGAGATCACAGAAAGTATTTTTGCAAGGGATATGCATAAAGTGATTGAGATTATGAACAGATTAAAAAATAGCGGTATTTCCTTTTCTATAGATGATTTTGGCACAGGCTATTCATCTCTAAGTTACTTAAAAGAATTGCCTGTCTCCGAACTGAAGGTGGATAAATCATTCATAGAACATTTGGGTAAAAATGAAAATGATGAAAATATGATCAAGACAATTATATCCATAGCAAAGAATTTTGGTTTAAGTATTGTTGCTGAAGGGGTTGAGACACAAGAACAGTTTGATTTTCTTGTGGATCATGAGTGTGATTTATATCAGGGATATTATTTTGAAAAGGCCATTACCAAAAGTGAATTTGAAGATAAATACCTTCTGCATTAGCTTTTATTTTACAGATTGAGCGATAAGATAGATAGCCATTCCATAACTTGTAGAGTTATTATAGCGTGTAAGTACACGAAAGTTTTTTGCACCTAACCAGATGTCATCATGGGTGAGGTTAGCATTCTTAAGAAGGTATGCTTTAGGCTCATTAAAGTGACTTAAGGGCTTAATGCCATGTTTTAAGATCGTAGCCAATGGTAAAGTTCGTCTGTGGCTTGTTTTGAGCTCTGTATAGCGTTTTCCTTTAAATTCGGTCGGTACAGCAACCAAGCCACCTTTCTTCCATCCGTTTTGATGCATGAATTTAGCGATAATACCGATAGCATCTTCTAAGTCCCATGGGTCTTTTTTACCATCACGATTATAATCCATACCGTACTTTCTAAATACAGAAGGCACTTGTTGAACCATGCCCATAGCCCCTGCAAAGGAACCCTGTAACTTGGTGATGTCATAACCTTGTTCTCTTGCCATGAGAAAGAGGTTTTCTAATTCAGTTTTGAAAAACTTCTTCATACGGTTCTTATGAAAGGCGAGGGTGGCTAATGCATTTAGAATATTATAGTCACCGCTATACTCTCCAAATTTGCTTTCCACACCTATGAATCCTACCATATAGTCCATATCTACTTTATACTCTTTACTTGCACGCAGCAGTGTTTTATAGTATTTCTGTTTAAACTTTTTTGCTTTATCCAGACTGACAGGGTCAAGAACATGTGCCTTGTATCGTTCCCATGGACCGTTGGTGGTTCCTACTTTGTAGCGTCCTGTATATCGGGCTAAAGTGTCACGGTCTTTCTTCGCTCTTTTTAGTACAGAAAGCATATACTCGCGTTTGAAATGATGTTTCTTGACCATCATGGAGATGAAATTTTTGACCTCTTTTTTGTCTAGAAAATTATAGGGAACTGGGGGACGATCATCGTTGCCCACCAGTAATAAAGGTAGAAGTATTACGAATAAAAGTGCTTTGAAAAACCTCACTTATCTGCCTCGTATATTATTTAGTATCAATAGACTGTCCCTATAGATAGGCTCATCTATAAATCCATATCTTTCATCCATAAATCCGTTTATACCTTGTGCAGATTTGGTTTCAAAAACTTCTTTAATATGCTTTGCTCTCTCTAATTCATATTTATTAATACTAAAAATCTCATTTGCTATCTGTACTTGCTTTGGACCCATACATGCTTTGGTTTCAAATCCCATCATTTTCTCTCGTTCACACCAGGCTTTGAAAGTTTCTGTATCATGATACTCCTGGAACATAAATGAGATGGGATGGATACCTGCTGTTTTTGCATCTACCAAAAACTTAGAGAGTATATAGTCTATGGTAGGTGTCCCCAATTTGACTAACGACTGAGGTATATTAAGGGATGTAAGGAGATCCAAAATACCTATATTCGCCGTCGTAAAACGTTCATCTATACGTAATGTACTTAAGCTTTCAAAAGCTTCTTTTGTTTCCAAAGAGATATGCAATTCTTTATCTGTTGAGAGTAGTGTAAGAGCCTGAGCGATCTCAATTTGGTTTTTTACTTTGGCCACACGTATGGCATCAAAAGCAAAATCATTCAAAAATGCTATCTCTTCCGCTCCACCTTCATTTAAAGGATTGGTACGTACGATGATGAAGGAGTTGGAGTGTTCCATATGTGAGAGGAAAATAGCAATGTTATGCAGAGCTTCTTTTTTACGAGAAGGTGCAATGGCATCTTCCAGGTTAAGTGTGATCATATCTGCTTTGTTCTCATCTATGGAGTTAAGATGCTTAAGGTTCAGAGGGTTGAGCATCATGTTTGAACGGTATTTCCGTTTAAGTGCAGGGGCTTTTCGTTTGTTCCCAAAATGTGTCGGTATGTCTTCTAGTGAATCAAATATCATAGGCTAATAGTATCTAAAATTAACTCAAAAAAGATATAATTCACCATGTTAAAATACCTCAATGGTTACGATGTCCAGTTAAAATCAAAAGTACAAACTCTCATAGATCAAAAGAAGCTCGGAGAATACCTTCTCTCTCGCTACAGTGACACGCATGTCTACACAACAGATAAAAGTCTCTATATTTATGTACAAGAACTTAAAAATGCTCATTTGAGAAGCTCGTCACCC
>JAPHUJ010000309.1 GCA_026193735.1 Sulfurovum sp. | reverse complement strand
GTTTCAATAATAGTAACTTTAAATTATAGTGAATAATATCAATTTTTCTATTTTATAATGTGAAATGTCATATATCATATAATATTAATTAGTATCATAGATGAGTGCAACATCTATATTAGGGCACGTCTAATCGATATTTAGATAAAATCATATAAATATATTTGAGGATGATATGAATGGATTATTTAGAGATAGTGGGTGGGAAAAAGTTAAGTGGAAATGTCACAATAAGTGGTGCTAAAAATGCAGCCCTTCCCATTATAGCTGCTACCATTCTTAGTGACAAAGAAGTCACATTAACAAACTTACCCAATGTGGTAGATATACGAACGCTCCTCAAACTTCTTACTATGCTTGGCGGAACAGTGGATCATGACAAAACCATAGCAAAGATCAACAATGGTTCTATCACTTCTACCAAAGCAGTCTATGAAATAGTCTCTCAAATGAGAGCATCCATTTTGGTGTTGGGTCCCCTGCTTGCACGATTTGGAGAATGCGAAGTGAGTTTGCCTGGTGGTTGTGCGATCGGTCAACGTCCTATAGACCTTCACCTCCAGGCGCTTGAAGCCATGGGTGCACATATAGAGATCAAAGGTGGATATGTTCGTGCTGAAGCACCAAATGGACTTCACGGTGCGAAGATCGTCTTCGACAAGATCACTGTAGGTGGTACAGAAAACATCGTCATGGCTGCAGCTTTGGCTAAAGGTACGACAACCATCCTCAATGCAGCTAAAGAGCCTGAAGTAGTACAACTCTGTGAAATGATACGTGATGCAGGTGTAAAGATAGAAGGTATCGGTACCAGTGAACTCACGATAGAAGGTACAGATAGAAAACCTCTTACGTTTAAAACAGTTGAGATCATACCAGACCGTATCGAGGCAGGAACTTACTTATGTGCCGGAGCTATCACAAACTCTTCTATCACATTAAATAAGGTGGATCATAAGCACATCAGAGCATCCATCGATAAGCTGGAACATATGGGTTGTACCTTTGAGTTGAAAGATGACAGTATTACCATCCACCCTACTGCCAATCTTAAACCTGTGAATCTCATCACTATAGAATATCCAGGCTTCCCTACAGACATGCAAGCACAGTTCATGGCACTTGCAGTCATGTCAAAAGGAGAAAGCCTTATAGAAGAACGTCTCTTTGAAAACCGTTTCATGCATGTAAGTGAACTCAATCGTCTAGGTGCAGATATCTGGCTCAAAGGAAGTACAGCAGCCGTAAAAGGAGTTGAGACACTCTATGGAGCAGATGTAATGGCAACAGACCTCAGAGCCAGTTCAGCACTCGTTCTTGCTGCCCTTGTTGCAGAAGGTACAACTAACGTAAGACGTATCTATCATTTAGACCGTGGATATGATGATCTAGAGGGAAAACTCTCTGCATTAGGTGCAGATATTGTAAGAAAGAAAGAGAGTAAGTAAAAGTCTACTTGACTTCTACTACTTCTATGACTGCCGGGAAACCGGGACCTATTGCTTCTTTAATCAGCACTGCTTTTACTTTAACTGTTTGATTTTGTTTTTTCATTAGATCAAATTTAACTGGATTTTGTATTTTGTAACTCTTCTGACTCTTACTGTCTTTTATGCTTAAATAGGTATGAGGTGAAGAGCCTTTTACAGCCACCCTCCCCTCAAGCTCCATCACATTGTCCTGAGCACATCCTATAAACCCCAAAAGAGTAAGAGCTATAAGTATTTTTTTCATTCTTTTATCACCGCACTTACAACCACATTAGCATCTTTAGTAATAGTAATATTAGTATCACCAGTAAGGCCTTTACCAACTAAATAATAATAATTTCCTTGAGGTGCAATAGTATTCATTAATGTTTCTATACTTGGCTCAGGGGAATAATTAAAGAAATTAATTGAACCCATCTTATATATGGTCTGACCTTTTAGACTTGCCGTAAAATCATTAGTATTATAACTATATTGATTTCTCTGAGTATCTATATGATCCGAAAGTAGTACAGAGACACCCCACTCATGTATAAGATCGTCAAATGTTTTTCCAGTACCTTGAATCGTTTTATTGACAGCATACATAACCGCCTGTTCATCATCAAAACTATTATACATAATATCATGAAGAACTTTTTCTCCACCATAGTTTCTAATCAAGTATGCGCCAAATGCATTTACTTTAGAGTAATCCTCTAATTGATTGTTCCATGATGTTAAAGAAAGTGTATTATTTACATTAAAAAGTGGATATCTTCCATATGTATTTCCAGGATCTCCTGCGCTACCGTCTGTATAATCAACACCCCTTGGTCCGATATGTCGGATCTTAGTAGCTACGAGATCTTCTGTGCTTTCTGAAAGCATTTCATTTATCCAGGTACGTGTACCCGTATCAAGCAAGATACTTTTTTGATAATAGTGAATCATATGCTGAAACTCATGAGAAAGTGTAGAGATCAGTTCTTTTGGCCAAAAATCATCTATATCCCATGTATTATCTCCATTAGCAAACATCACGGAATCAATATAAAACATCACCCTTTCATTTGAACCAGGGATTGAAGAAGTTTTAAAATTGTCTTTGGACCAGAAAAACCCTACAACTCCTCCATTTGCACTATTGTCTTCATCAATATCCGTCAATAATATAGTGATTTCATTACTTTCTGTGATTAAATTACTATATTTAGCATTGGCAGCACTCGTCCACTCCTCTCCATAAACATTTGTTACCCAATCATAAATATCATTATTTAATCCATTATGTAAAAAACTATTGGCTAATTCATCTACCATATCTTGTGTAATACATCTGGTTTTAGAACATCCAACACCAAAGCTATTATTTGATACCCAGACATTGAGTGTCTTGACACCTTGGTTTGTAACAATACTTGAAACAACTTTTTTAGAGGTAGCAGTTGTGGATTGTATACAGTTTCCCGTATTTTGATTAATGTCTACACAAAATGATTTTACTTCACCCAGAATATCTTGATTTTTATCTGGTATCTCTAAAACTTTAAGTTGTAAGTTTTTATCTGTTTTCACAAAAATATTTCTAGAATTTGAATTAAACTCTTGCACATAATCTGGTGCATGTAAAATTTTAGGTATTGATTCTATTTGAGGTTGAGAAGTATATTCCTTTTGGGATTGGGTACTAACAAATTTATTATGTGTTACTATTGGAGTTGAACTATTCACTGTATCTTTATTGGTAAAAAGAAGGTAAACATCTTTAGGAGTACTTCCTAAATTCAATGTAGTCACACCATTAGATAAATTAGACACTACCTCATAAGTTTTAGGAATACTTTCATCAACATCAGTGAGTGTGACAGTAATATCTTGAGATGCATTGTTGGTTTGAGTATCGGTGGCTGTAATTGTTGCTTGATAAATATTATCTTCATCAAAATCACCTACTATATCATAATCAGGAAATCCCTTAAACATTAATGTAGCATCATAGCTATCTATAGCAAATTTACTACTATCATCACCTCCAGAAATACTATATAAAATTTCCGATATACCTTGAGCATTAATTTCAGATGATATATATCGTTTATTTTCAGGTGTGACATATGCATCATTTGATGTAAATACAGGTGGTGCCTCATCTATATCAGTAACTGTAATAGAAATCATTTGTTGAGTTTGATTGCTTGAAGTATCAGTAGCTGCTACCGTTACTTCATAGACATTATTAGTACCTACATCAGTAGGATTCTCAAAATCAGGTGCTATATTAAATATTAAGTCGCCTGATGAGCTATTGATAAAGAACTTCGATTGATCATCTCCACCAGAAATACTATAGGTAACTGCAGATGTATCAGTAGCATGTGCAGTAATAACATCAATTTGGTTTTCTGGAATTAAAACACTATCACTTGTAGTAAAAATTGGTGCAGTTGTATCGGGTGTGGTCGTACTTCCTCCTCCACCACCTCCACAACCGGCAAGTATCATCATCCCAACAAATAATACGGTTGATAATAGTTTTAATTGCATACTATATTCCTTTATTCTCAATGGTTATTTATATAGATCTTCAGGTAACGTAAAAGGGCTGGTTTTAAATAGCCCTAAAAATTTTTTCCATAAAGATATTTTAACACTTTCAGCTTTATGGGCATCATTATATTTTTGATATCGCTCTGATAATAATACATGTCTATCTAATTTGGCATTTGCCTCTCGAAGATGTACAGGTTTAAAATCACTTCGCATCTAAAACCTTTTCTATCTCATTCATTGCATCTTCATTTTTAAGTCTGAATTTAATTTCTATACGTCGTGATGCATTTTTATCTTCTACACCATCTACCATAATAGCATCCTGATAAGCCCTACCTGAAGCTATCATGAGTGGTTGAATGTTGTGCTCTTTTGTGAAATCTAAAGTAAGTAAATACTCCATAACTGCAAGTGCACGTTTTTGCGAAAGATTCAAGTTATAGATATATGACCCCACACTGTCAGTGTGTCCTTCGATAATAATTTTATCAAGGTGTGGTTTTATATTTTCATTAGTAACAAGTGTACCTATGTAGACCTCAAAAGCTTTTTTGAGTTCTGCTTTAGCTTCAGGTTTAAGTGTTGCTTCTCCACTTCCAAACAGTATGTTAGAAGCCAATCTGAGAGATCCGGTCTTTTTATCTATATTGATATTATCACCCAAAGCTTCTTTAAGTGCCGCAACAACCTGAAGTTTAATACCTGTCAAAGATTTTATCTTCGCTTTTTGTGCTTGGAGATTTGCCACCAAAGCATCATACTTTGTTTTCTTTTCATCAATAGCATTCAGAAGGGTTAAGAGTTTTTCATCTTTTATTTTTACTGTATCCTTCGTTTCACTTAATTCATTAGAGAGTATCAGTACTTTCCCTTCATAATCTTTTAAACTTTTTTTACTTTTATCCAACTCATCTTTATTCTTCTCTAATTCAGTTTTATTTTTATTAAGTAGATTCTGGACTATCACTATTTTATTACTAAGCTGATCCTGTTTTGCATTTGCCTCAAGTAAAAGATTATTAAGTTTTTCTATCTCAGATAGCTTAAGTTTAAACATTCTTTCATTTTCTGCCAATTTGAGTTGGTCTTTTGCTATACGTGCATTTTTGAGTTGAAGCAGTTTTTCATTTTCACTTAATTTCATTTTATCTTCAGCGATACGTGCATTTTTCAGTGTTAGTAATTTCTCTTTTTCGGCTAAAAGTTTTTGATCTTCACTAAGATACTTGTCCTTTTCGCCCACAAGTGCTTGACTTTTTGCCAAACTGTCACTCAACTCGTTCAAGGTGTTCTCTTTGGTTTTAAGTGTATCCGATAAATTTGAAAGCTTCTCTTCCTTATTGTGCAGATCAGACTTCAAAATAACAGACTTAGATACAATGGCACCGATCAGTAAAATGAAAACAAAAAGTAATCCTGCCATCAAGTCTGCATATGATATCCAGAAATTACTTTCTGCGTTCGTATTGTCGTTTCTAAACATATTCTTACTTTTCTTGCTGTTGTAATGTTGCCATGTTTTCAAGTATCTCTTCATTTTGTTCGGAGATAATACCTGCAAAAGTAGCAAGCTTTTCTATAGCTTGCCCCAATTCTGCATCTATCTTCTCGAAAGTATGATCTACTGTACCATCAAAACGTTCCATAGATTTTTGAAGATTTTGTGCATTCTTATTAAATCCTTCAATATTTTTTTCCATAGCTACAACTGCATCGACACTCGCTT
>JAPHUJ010000245.1 GCA_026193735.1 Sulfurovum sp. | reverse complement strand
CTCTATAGAACTCTGTGGTGGTACTCATGTAGAGAATGCTTCCCAGATAGGTCTTTTTATGATCACCAAAGAGAGTGGTGTGAGTGCTGGTGTGAGACGTATAGAAGCTGTTTGCGGAAATGCAGCCAGAGAAGCGGTAAATGCACTGAGAAATGAACTTAATGAGATTAAAGTAGAGCTTAAGAACCAAAACCCTATAGCAGGTATCATCAAACTCAAAGAACAGGTTAAAACGCTTAAGGGTGAACTAAGTTCAGCGATGAGCAGCAGTCAAAAAGAGTTGACAGCAGTTACAGTGAATGGCGTGAATGTGATTGTAGAAGAAGTTGAAAATGGTGATATCAAAGCGATGATCGATGAACTTAAAAATAAGTATGAAAACATTGCCGTAATGCTCTTCATGAAAAAAGATGACAAAGTAATGCTTGCGGCAGGCTCTAAAAATACGCCTATCAAAGCAGGTGACTGGATCAAGTCGATCGCACCGATCGTTGGTGGGGGTGGTGGCGGACGTCCTGATTTTGCACAGGCCGGAGGAAAAGACCCAAGTAAGGTTACGACTGCGCTTGAAGAAGCAAAAGTGTATGTAAGTGAAGTTTTAGAAGGTGGAAATTAACATGACAGAATTATTTAATGACTATGGACATTTGATTGTCTTTTTACATGTACTCTCTGCCTTTATCTGGGTAGGTGGTATGATAGCAATCCGTGTGGCAGTGCATCCTGTAATCTCGCGAGGTGGGGTGACTGCACAGGAGATGTTGCAAAACGATGTAATGTCTTCTATGCTGGTACCTAAACAGAGATTGGGTATCACCTTGCAGATCACAGGTAGACTATTTAATCTTGTCATGCTTTTCATTGCGATTTTATTTGCCACAGGTTTGATCATGGCGATAGCTACAGGGGGACATCATGGTGATTTAAAATCAATTTTTATTTCCAAAGAGATTATTTGGATGATCATGGCAATAAATTATACCTATATGTATATCAAGCATGCAAAAGCATGGAAACTCTTTTCTCAAGGTGATGTTGCTCTGGCTAAAGCACAACTCAGTTTGATACCAAACTTATTTTTACCGATCAATATTGTTTTAGGAATTGTAGCCTTATGGTTAGGTGTATCTCTTAGAGGACTTTAATGATTTGTTTATGTTCTTCCTCTGAAAGCAGAGCTTTGCTCCTACGCAACTTTGGGATTGATTTTGTTCAAAAATCACCAGACTATGACGAAGAACAGATCACAACACCCATCGCTAAAAATTTTGTCTATACAGCAAGTAAAGGCAAGTTGGAAGCCGCCATTCGTGAGTTTGGATTGGAGATACCTTTACTTTGTGCAGATACTGTTATTGCTGCTTCAGATGGTACTATCTTGCGAAAAGCAAAAAATGTAGAAGATGCAAGACGAATCTTGAATATACAAAGCGGCTCGACTATTTCTATCATCTCCTCGGTACACTACAAGTCCAAAACACTTGCATTTTCAGATATTTCAGCTACCCATTATCATTTTGCACCTTTTGAAGAAGACGATTTGGAAGACTATCTTGAAAGTGGCTTATGGCAGGGGAAAGCAGGAGGATGTATGGTAGAAGGATTTTGTCAAAAGTACATTAAATCTGTAGATGGATTTGAAAGTACTGCTATGGGTTTACAGGTTGAGAGTTTATTACCTTGGCTAAAGATAGGAAGTAAAAATGTATGAAAATGAACTAAAAGCCCTTAAAAAGGCAGGACGTTTTAGAGAGCGCAAGCTTTTTGATGACAGGTTGGATGATCTGGCCTCTAATGATTACCTGGGATTGTCACATAATAAAAAGCAGTTTAAAAAAGCGGTGAAGCTTGTCAACGAATATAATACTGTGAGTTCTAAAGCCAGTATGTTGGTGAATGGTTATCATCCTATACACAGGATCTTTGAGCTGACAATGGCAGAGTATAATGGTTTTGAAGAAGGGCTTGTGGTGGGTTCCGGGTTTCTTGCAAACATGTCACTCATAGAAGCACTGGTTCGTAAAGGTGATATGCTTTTTATGGACGAAGAGTATCATGCCTCCGGTGTGATGGCTGCACAACTTTTGGGTGACAGAGTGGT
>JAPHUJ010000047.1 GCA_026193735.1 Sulfurovum sp. | reverse complement strand
TTTGGTGCCAAGAGATTACGGGGTTCCTGGTAGATACCTTGTACTTTTCTTGCATGGCAAGGATCGTGATAGGTCACTACTTCATCAAACTGTTTACCTTTTTCCTGAAGCATCGATTTTAGCTCTGTATTGTCATGTAGCCATGCCGTTGCCATATGGATCTTTTCAGCTACTTTTCTTGCACGTTCTTTCCACTCAGGCATATCATGGTTCTCAAAAAAGACTTGCCAGTCATGTTTGACCATGGCTGAACATGTGGCTTCAGGGATGAGCATTGCATCACATTCATCCATAAAACTTTCAAAGTATTCTATGTTTTTCTTGGTCATGTATTCTACAGAATTCACATCCCCGGTAAAATATGCAGGGGCACCACAGCAAAGCTGTTTTTTAGGGATAAACACATCGATATTAAGTTTAGCCAGTATCTCTACGAGACTGTCACCTATACCGGTATAGTTATAGTTGGCTAAACAGCCGATGAAGAGTGCCACACGCTGGTTTTTCTTTTCCTGTACAGGTGCCGGTATCTCTTCAGGATAACTGTTCAAAAAGCTGGTTTTAGCCATAGACGGAAGCAGCCTGCCTTTCTTGACCATAGGCAGAGAGAACCTGGCTCGGAGTCCTCTGTCTTTGTCATCCTGTGCCAAGGCACAGGTCTTGAACATATACCCGAACTTCATTACCAGATCCATGATCTTGCGGTTACGTAACAGGAAGAAGAAACCACGTTTAAACCAAGCGATACCAAACTTATCTGCAATGTCCGCACGTACTTCTTCAATGACCATATCTGTTGCCAGTGAGTTGGGACAGACATCCACACAGTTGGTACATAAAAAACAACTTTCAAAGATGTTTTTAGCGTTTTTGTCTAACTCTAAATGTCCTTGTTGATAGGCACCCAAAAGTTCTATGAACCCACGTGGTGATGTTGTCTCATCCGGGTTGACTTGGTGGATGGTACATACCGGGATACACTTTCCGCATTTGATGCAGTCATCGCTGGTAGCGCTAAAGTTAAAAATGTCTTCTATTTTTTTACTCATTGTTGTTAGTATTTCCTCTTATGCTAGGGTTTCTTCTCTACTTTTTTAGAAAAAGTATGCAAAAAGCGTTACTGTTCTCAAATCGCTTCGCTTTCAAGGGTGTTCACAGTAACAGGATCAATATTTATTATACCGTTTTAGAAAAACTTTTTTTACTCTCTCCGTACTTTTTCATATATGCATCAAAGGGCATGGCTATGTTACGGATGAGCAGGGTACCTGTGGTACTCACAGATATCTTATCATCGTTAATGGCTACAAGACCAGCGTCAACAAACTCTTCCAGTGCTTCCAATGCATCTGCAAAGTATGTTTTAAAATCTATGGCATGTTCCTCTTCCACTCTGTTCATATCTATGGAAAAGTTTGCCATAAGTTCCATGATGACTGCTTTACGAAGGAAGTCATCATCACTAAGGTTTACACCTCTCTCAAAAGGTAGTTTCCCTGCATCAAGCGCTGCTTCATACACTTTCATATCTTTTGTATTCTGCGCATAATAACGCTCACCCTCGCCAATGCTGGTAAGACCGATACCTACAAGGTTCGCACCGCCTTTTGTGGTGTACCCTTGAAAGTTACGGTGAAGTTCACCTTTTTCTATAGCTGCAAAAAGTTCATCTTCGGGTTTCGCAAAGTGATCCATACCTACCATTTTATATCCATTACTTTCAAAAAAGTCAATGGTGTACTGGAATATCTTTAATTTTACATCCGGTGTCGGCAGTGTAGTCTCATCAAACTTACGCTGTGTCTTCATGAGCCATGGTACATGGGCATAGTTGAAAACAGCGACTCTGTCAGGGTTGAGTTGTGTAGAGAGTTCAAGTGTTGTCTTAAAAGTTTCTAGCGTTTGATACGGCAATCCATAGATGAAATCGGTGTTGATAGAGTTTATCCCATATTTTCTTGCCAGATCTACAGCCTTTTGCGTGAGTTCCAAAGGTTGTACACGGTGGATCTCTTTTTGAACTTTATCATCCAGGTCCTGTACCCCAAAGCTGATACGGTTAAAGCCATGTTTTTGGAAGACCTTCATTTGGTTTTCATTAAAGTAGCGAGGGTCTATTTCACAAGAGATCTCAGCTTCTTTACTCCAGTTTGGAAACTTGGATTTGATGTAAGTGACTATCTCATCAAGTTCAAAAGCTTTGTAGTACGTGGGTGTACCACCACCAAAGTGAAACTGTATGACTTCACGGGACGTGTCAATGTGTTCCGCTAAAAGGTCAACTTCTTTTTTCAAATAGTCTATGTAAGCAGAGAGCTTCTCTTCTTTGGAAGTAAAGACAACATTGCATCCACAGAAGTAACATGCTGATCTGCAGAACGGGAGGTGTACATAAAGAGAGAGTTTTTCTTTTGAATTTTCCAGATAGTGTATATAATCATCATATTTGAAGTCATCATTGAATTCCAGGGCTGTCGGGTAAGATGTGTATCTTGGTCCTGGTTTGGAGTATTTGCTGAACTTTTCGAAATCTATGTTGCTCAATGGGTTTCCTTTTGAAGATTTAACTTCTTTTCTCTTGTTCCTAAACTGAGTTTTGGAATGTATACTTTAGTTGTTACTTGTGTTTCTTTTCTACTTTTTTAGAAAAAGTAGGCAAAAATCGTCATGTCTCTCGAATCGCTTCGCTTACGCGGGCGTTCGCTGTGACATTATTTAATAGAAATAGGAGCAGAGCTATTTGTTTCTTTGACTGTCAAGCCAGACCATGATACCTTTTTGTG
>JAPHUJ010000221.1 GCA_026193735.1 Sulfurovum sp. | reverse complement strand
GCATACGATATTTTGGCATTTCCATGACAAAAGGTTCATCTTCACCCTTAAATACAAACAGTTTAAGCACCTTTGCCGCAAGAAGACCCAAAACAGCCCCTGAAATATAAATAATGAACAAGATATTTCCCGCTTGTTCTGCTCCAAAAAATGCCCCTGCAAAAAGTACATAGATAGGCAGTCTGGCTCCACAAGACATAAATCCTATGATAAAAAGCGTGATGAGTCTGTCTTTTTCATTTTTAAGTGTACGTGCGGCCATATATGCGGGGACGGAACACCCAAACCCGGTAACCAAAGGGATAAAACTTTTACCGTGAAGGCCAAATTTATGGAAAAAACCATCCAGTAAAAAGGCAACACGACTCATATATCCTGTAGTCTCAAGTAACGCAATACCTACAAAGAGAATAAGAATGTTCGGGAGGAACATGATTACTGCTCCCACTCCCGCTATCATCCCGTCTGCGATCAGAGAACTCAATTCGCCAGTCCCTAGTATAAACTTGACTTGATCTCCAAGCCATCCAAAGGCTGCATCAATGTAGTCCATAGGTACAGAACCCAGTTCAAAGGTAAGCTGGAACAGGCCCCACATAAAAAACAAAAAGAGAGGAATTCCAAGCACTTTGTTAATAAGGAGATTGTCTATCTTTTGTGTCAGGTTTTTGGCTTTCATTCCTGTTACAGACATCACTTCCATCTTTGCACCTTTTGCAAAAGCAAAATGTTCATCTGCAAAGATCTCATCCAAGTCTTTTGTATTACTGTGCAGATAAAGATGATTGAGCCCTTCTCTGACGATAGGCAGCATCTCTATCCAGATAGGTTCATCGTGCATTTTTTTATACACATCTACATCTTCCTGCAACAATCTGACTGCCAATTGACGATAAGGAATAGTACTTTTATACCTTTTCTCTTTTAGAAAGGTTACGATAGTCTCTATCTCTTCTTCTATAGGATCACTGTAAATGACTTTTGCCCCAGTCTCTTTTGCCTCATACACTTCAATGATGGCTGCTTTAAGCGCTTCTACACCTGTTTTTTTTGATGCTGAAGTTTTAATGCACGGTACGCCAAGGATGGCTGAGAGTTGTTTCTCATCTATCGTTATACCTTCCTTTTTTGCTTCATCATCCATATTAAGTGCTACTACCACTTTTTTACCTGTCTCAAGCAGTTGTGTCGTAAACAATAGATTTCTTTGAAGGTTTGTAGAGTCTACTACATTGACGATGATATCATACTCATCACTTTGTAAAAAGCTTTTCGTCACTTTTTCTTCTATGGTATATTCAGTTAAAGAGTAGGCTCCAGGAAGGTCAATAATATGGACTTCATAGTCCTTGCAGCTAATTTCATCACAGATCTTGAATTCTACTTCTGTTTTATCTACCGTTACCCCTGAAAAGTTACCCACTTTAAGTGTAGCATTTGATATGGCATTAATCAGTGAACTTTTCCCTACATTGGGCTGTCCTGCTAATGCAATGGTTATTTTTTCCACCTATTTTTCCTTATGGAGTATTATGGTATATGTAAATGATAACTATTATCACTTACATAATTTTGATGCAGTATAGTCTACCTTTTCTTAAAAAAGTATTAAATTGAGAGTAATTATCAATAAAAATAATTACTCTCTTTTAAAACGACAAGCCTTTTAAAAATTCTCCTGCTTTTCCACCAAGTACTTTGTCAATCTTATTTTGTAATTTATCATCTATTTTATCTTTAAATAATGCTGTGGTATCTACTGTTACTTTTGGATTATCCACTGTCCCTTTAATTTGTCCGTTCACTGTGTATTTTTCATACACGAATTTGAACTTAGCCGTATTCGTATTGGTTGTTTTGTCAATTCTTCCCTCAGTGATATCAATCCTGCTGCTTGTTCCTGTTGCATGAAGTGAATAGTATGTAATCTTGTCTTTAATGTCCGCATGAAACTTTGTAGAAGAAAAAATCACCCGTGCCGGATCTTTGCCTATAACCATACTTATTGTACTGGTCAGGCTACTGGGCTTGATCTGAAAAGAGGCAATATCAAGATCGACCACACCGTATTTTTGTTTAAGATTATATTTTCCCTTTCCCGATGCCAGTCCAAGAAAATTTTTCTTGTGTCCCAGTGTTCCCAAAATATTTTCCAATGGCACACTGTTTATAGTACTCACAAGATCATCTCCGATGAGCGTATAAGATATCTTCCCTCCTAATGAGGTAGTCAAACCGGTTACATTTACTACTTTGTCTTTAGAGAACTGTCCTTGCAGTACAAGAGGTCCATAAAGTTTTTTATCGATAATCGGCTGCACTTCTTTTAAGCTAGGGATATCAATAGTATAGGCACTTTTTAAGGTCTTGTTTTGTGTGTCATACACCATGTTATCAAGCATAATATTTCCCAAAGAGGTTTTCAATTTTGTATTGATATATCCTTTCCCCTCTTTGAACGTTCCGGAAGACTCTAAT
>JAPHUJ010000339.1 GCA_026193735.1 Sulfurovum sp. | reverse complement strand
TTCATGCTTACTGTATTCGACATCTACTAAGAGTTGGAGGATCTTTTCTACTTTGTCTAAAGGACGTTTAATGTTTCCTGCATACGGAATGGCCTTGTAACTCTGTGTGAGGTATGAGACTATCATTTCTCTTGACAGAGCTTCACCTTCACTCCAAACACGTCTGAGTGCACGTATCATCTCTTCTTTTGTGTGTGAGGGAAGGGTGATCTCAAGCAGCATAATGAGCTCTATGAGTTTATCTTCATCGAGTGTAGCTACCCCTTCATCAAAAGGAAGACCATTAAAATAGTTTCGTATTTTGTTGTTGAGTTTTATAAAGTATTTTTTCTTTTTCTTTGCCATAGTGTCTTATTATTATTTATTTTGACTAAGTATAGCATGAAAAAGTAGCTCTTACTCCTAGTCAATGGTTAAAATATCGACCAATTCTACACCATCACACTCTTTTTTGATACGTTTATGCTTGCGTGCATCTTCTTCTGCAAGTTCAAGTAAGTCTGCAAAGTCATTTTTACTCACGGTAACTTCAAAAACCTCTTTTTGTGTTTTCAAAAAAACTTCTACCTCTCCTTTATATGAGAGTACAAGGCTCCTTATCCCTTTTGCAAATTCACTCTTTATGGCCTTTTCAACTTTTTCATTGGCAAATATGTCTGCCAGACTTAGTACTTCGTTCACGTCATTTTTACAGATCACTGTGTACATTACTTTTATCATACCTTCCACCTTTGGCTCCTTCTGTAATTTATATCTAATGATAGTATATTTTTAAAAATATTGTAAAAATATGTCAAATTGTCATTAAAATGATTGTTTAAATTTTAATCAATAAATTCGGCTTTTATAATGGTAATCTTGTCAAGTAAACATCAAGGTAAAGATTTTTAGTATAATTATCAATATAAAACAATTAATTTAAGAAGAAGAAACTGTTTTGAAAATCAGTTTTAAAAATTAACTAAAGAAAGTATATTGTGCATATATAAGGAAGTAAACAAAAAAAAGGACTGTAATGATTCGTACTATTGGTATCGGACTACTTGTTCAAGCAGTATTATCTGGTTGCGTAAGCTACGGATCTGTCAATAATCTTTCTAACGTCAACACTAAACCTTCAACTTCATCTTATTCAATTCGTGATATCGTCGGCAATAAACGTTCAGACGATGTGGCTATCGTTCTTTCTTTTTCTGGTGGAGGCATGCGTGCAGCTGCGCTGGCTTACGGTGTTATGGATGAACTTCATAATACCCGTATGCGTATAAAAGGTAAGTCCAAGTCTTTGTTGGATGAAGTTGATATAATTAGTTCTGTTTCGGGCGGTAGTTTTACAGCAGCATATTTTGGATTATATGGCGATAAAATGTTTACCGACTATGAGAATGTATTTTTACGTCGAGATGTTGAAAGTGAACTGATATATGGGTTATTTAACCCTACATTTTGGTTTTCCAAATATGGGCGTACTGATATGGCAATCAATTTTTATGATGAAAATATATTTAAGGGGGCCACATTCTCAGATTTTAAAAGCAAAGGTGGACCTCTTATCATGATCAACGCTTCTGACTTGGGAAGTGGTGTACGCTTTTCCTTCTTACAGGAATACTTCAACCTATTGTGCTCTGATTTATCTAGCTTTCCAGTTTCGCGAGCTGTCGCTGCCTCATCTGCTGTACCTATACTTTTTAATCCTGTTGTCCTTGAAAATCACTCAGAATGTAATACGGATGCATATCAATGGCCTAATAAAGCACAAGAACATGTCAACAAATCTCCACAATTAAAACAAGTTATGGAAGGATTGCAAAGTTATCAAAAAAAGGATAAACGAAAATATATCCATCTTGTTGATGGTGGTATCACTGACAACCTTGGCTTACGCGCAATCTATGAAATCATTGAAATTTCGGGTGGTGTAAAACCATTTCTTAAGTCGATCAATAACAAGCCTGGAAAACGTTTTGTTCTTATATCGGTTAATGCTTCAGCTGTAGCCGAATCAGATATGGACGCAAGTGCTAAAGTACCAACACTCGAGCAAACCGTTAATGCGGTATCTGACATTCAGTTGCAGCGTTACAATGCGTCAACATATGAGGAAATGCAAGACAGTTTAAAACGTTGGTCATCGGAACTTTCAACACCATCATTTCGAGTTAAGTCCTATTTTGTGCAAATTGATCTTAAAAATATTGCCAAACGAGAAAAATATCATTTTTTACAGCAGATACCAACTAATCTTTCTCTAGAAAATAAGCAGGTAGATAGTCTTATCAGTGCAGGCCGCGAACTGTTACGTAACAATACTGAATTTAAGCGTTTTATAAAAGAGAATACTCGATAACAGCAATAGATTCCTGAATATTTACGATGCTTTCGGTATTACTACATTTGTTATCAAAATTACTCAATAGGTTTTATTTCGTAGCACTATCCATGATCTTAGATACAAGTATCATTCCCTCGATACTCATATCTTGTTCCATTTCTATTTTTGAAGGGAATACCCCATTAAGTGCGGAAAGGACAATCTTGGCATCTTTTTTTGAGAGCTTTTTGAGTTCCCTTTCTATATGTAGTTTCTTATATATCATGTCCCGTTTTTCTTTTGAGATAAGGAAACGTACTTTTTTAGTTTGACTCTCATTCAAACGCTGACAAGTACCATAGTATTGACGTGCTAAGAGTTTTCCTCCTACAAGTATATTCATACTGTAAACTGCTTCTTGCCGATCTTCAACTGGAGGAACAACAGCCATAGTTGTTGTCGTGATATTTCCAAGTTCACTCACTTCAAGAAAAGATAAACCTTTGTCCCCTCTGATCGTATTTCCTATAGTAAAGACACCATTGCTTCTTTTCATGGTAAACGTGCCGTTAGTGTCATTTGTAATGATGGTAAATTTCATCACATCATCGTTAAAACTACCTTTAGCAGTAGCATAAGATGCAAATTCACAAGCTAAATTGGTATGTTTATCATCATCAGCAAGACCAAACACTGAAAGCAAAACGATGAACAAAATATTTTTCATTTAAAACCCCTAAATAAATTATAACTGAGACATAAAATATTATTTTATTAATACAATTCTACCATAATATATTTACCTGAAACAGTTAGAAGTAAACAAGATGACTTAATAAAAAAATGGATGGCTAAAATCCAATATGAGAGCATTTTAGCAACAATTTTTTATTATATGGCATTTTATTAGCAGTTTGTAACATTTTTTTCCTATAATATAAAATATTTTTATGTAAAGGGTATGATTTGAATTATAATTTTTATTTACCGTTGATTATTATTTTAACTCTTACCGTGATGATTCCTTTTTTATTTCATTTAAGTCGTTATCTTGGTGATGTAACAAAAGATAATGATGCGATTAATCAAACCTATGAAAGTGGCATAAAAAAAACATACAAAGATAGTTTTGAACGTTTCAACGTTAAGTATTATCTTGTAGCTATTATCTTTGTCATTTTTGATGTTGAAATACTTTTTATGTTTCCCTGGGCGGTCACACTTCGCGATACCGGTATTTTAGGTCTTGTTGAAATGTTTATATTTATGACACTTCTTCTTGCCGGGCTTATTTATATTTATAAAAAAGGTGCGTTAAAATGGAGCTAGATCCTCATACACTTCCAACTGATACAGCAATAACAACTACGCTTGATGAGGCGATCGGATGGGCAAGAGAATCATCTCTTTGGCCCATGATCTTCGGAACTGCCTGTTGTGCCATAGAGTTCATGAGTGTGGCTGCGAGTAAATATGATATTTCTCGTTTTGGTGCAGAGGTTGTGCGTTTTTCACCTAGACAGGCTGATCTGCTGATAGTGGCAGGAACTATTACCTATAAGCAAGGCCCCATTTTAAAACAGATCTATGATCAGATGAGTGAGCCCAAGTGGGTTGTTAGTATGGGGGCATGTGCATGTAGCGGTGGGTTTTATGATAACTATACAACGATGCAGGGTATTGATGAGATCATTCCGGTTGATCTGTATGTTGGAGGCTGTCCTCCACGACCAGAAGCGCTTCTTGATGCACTGTTAAGCCTGCAAAATGATTTAAGAACCAATACATATGATCCGGAACGTCATAAAGATTTTAAAGGTGCACTGGATAATGTTTGAGAATATTATAATTTCCTCCAATGAAATTCATTCATTTATCAAAGGCAAATATGATGAGGGATTTAATTATCTGCTTGATATTACGGCAATAGATTATAGTGAATATGTACAAACCCAAGAGGAAGAGTTCGCTTTAGTGTATATACTCCGTCATAAAAGTTTCAAAAAGCATATTGTGATTAAAGCATATGTACCAATACAGGAAGTAGAAACCATTTCAGATATTTTCAAAGGTGCAAACTGGCTAGAGAGAGAAGTCTATGATCAGTATGGCATCACCTTTAAAAATCATCCAAATTTAAGAAGAGTTTTAAATCATAAAGAATTTGTAGGTCACCCTTTAAGAAAATCTTACCCCATAACAAAAGGTCAACTTCTTCATGAAGTAGATGATCTCATCGATGAAATGAACAATAGATTATTGAGTAAAGATATTATTTGTAAATTAGACAGTGGTTTATTTGGTGAGTGTAACAAAGACCTTATGTTCTTAAATCTTGGTCCTTCTCACCCGGCTAGTCATGGTACAATCAGAACGTATGTTGCACTTGATGGAGAGACGGTAGAAGCAGCAGTTTCTGAAATCGGTTATCTGCATCGTGGATTTGAGAAGAGCTGTGAAAATCACACCTATAATCAAATAGTCCCGTATACAGATAGATTAAACTACTGCTCCGCCATTAGTAACAATATAGCTTTTGTTAAAACAGTTGAAGATATGCTCGGAGTTACTCTGAGCAAGCGAGCTCAAGCGATCAGAGTGATGTTACTTGAACTCTCACGCATAGAAGATCATGTTGTATGTTTGGCTGCTGTCTTGGTAGATATGGGCGGACTTACAAATTACTGGTATATGTATAATCCAAGAGAAGATATTTATGATCTGCTCTCAAAACTTACAGGTGCTAGACTCACAAACTCATATATGAGAGTTGGTGGAATGGCTAATGATTTGTATGATGGTTTTGAAGAAGATCTAAAAGAGGTAATTAAGAAGATTCAGTATGGTGTCGAACAGACGCTGTCACTTATAAAACATAATAGAATTTTTCATGACAGAACGCAAAATGTAGGTGTCATAAGTGCCGAGGATGCTATTAATTACGCTATGACAGGTCCAAATTTACGAGCAACGGGTGTATCTTTTGATATGCGGAAAGATGCGCCTTACTATGGATATGAAAATTACGAGTTTGATGTTGTTGTTGGTAGTGTCGGTGATGTTTATGACAGAGTAATGGTTCGTTTTGCTGAGATAGACGAGAGCATTAAAATCATAGAACAGGTGATGCAAAACTTACCTGAGGGTGACGTAAATATTAAAGATGCTTCCATAACGCTTCCAACAAAAGAAGCCGTCTATGGTACGATAGAAGGTGCCATGAACCAGTTTAAACTCATTTTTGAAGGTGTCAAAGTTCCAGTTGGTGAGTATTATGGTTCTATAGAAGCAACTAATGGAGAACTTGGATTTTTCATTGTGAGTGATGGAAGCGGGACTCCTTATAAGGTAAAAGTAAAAGCGCCATCATTTACTGCCATGAGTGCATATCCGGAGATAATAGAAGGTGCTCAACTAGCAGATGCGATCCTTACACTTGGAAGTCTTAATATTATTGCAGGGGAGATGGATAGATGAGTTTTTCTTTTAACAACGATAATAATAGAAAAATAGATTTGATCAGGAAACGTTATCCAGAAAAAAAAGCGCTTATACTTCCTCTTCTTTGGCTAGCTCAAAAGCAAGAGTCTTACATCAGAGAAGATGCAATGCAGTTCATTTCGGAATTTACAGAAATGCCATATATGCATGTTTACAGTGTAGCAACTTTTTATACAATGTTCAGACTCAAAAAACCTGAAAAAAGAGTGATAGAAGTCTGCAGAACACTCTCCTGTGCATTAAATGGCAGTGAAGAGATAAAACAACATCTTGACAGTAAGTATAGTGATAAGTTTGAAATTGTTGAAGTTGAATGTATGGGTGCATGTTCAGGTGCACCGATGTGTACACTAGATGGAAAGTACATTGAGAATTTGACACCTAATATGATTGACGAGGTTTTAAATGCAAACTAAGATAGTCAGTAAAAATTTTGAAATACCACAATCACACACCATGGATGTTGCTCTAAAAAATGGACGGTATGCATCGCTTGATAGACTTTTTACAAATAAACCACAAGAAGTGATAGATGTAATTTCAAAAAGTGGTCTTCGCGGAAAAGGTGGAGGTGGAGCAGGTGCTGCGGGTAAATGGCAATTGGCTAGTGATCATGATGGTATAAAATATGTCGTAGTAAATGCGGATGAGAGTGAACCAGGAACATTTAAAGACAGACAGATACTTGCGCATGATCCTCATCTTCTTATTGAGGGGATCATTGCTGCATGTTATGCTATTGGCTCCAACACATCGTATATTTATATAAGAGGTGAATATGAAGAGTTTAGTGATATTCTGCAATCTGCCATAGATGAAGCGTATGAGAAAAATATCTTGGGAATTAATGCTCAATATCTTGTAGATATTACTATCCATCGAGGTGCCGGAGCTTATATTTGCGGAGAGAAATCTGCACTTTTAGAATCATTAGAGGGGAATAGAGGTCACCCAAGACTAAAACCTCATACACCACAACCGGAGTTTTACTTTGGCGAACCAACACTTGTCACAAATGTTGAAACTATCGCTTCCGTTCCTTTTATTATAGAAAATGGGGCAGATGCTTATAGAGCTTATGGTACTGATCTATCTCCTGGAACGCTGCTTTTTGCACTAAGTGGGAATATCACTAATCCAGGAGTCTATGAAGCTGAATTTGGTGTTAGCATGCTTGAATATATTGAAACAATGGGTGGTGGAGTTAAGAATGGTAAAAAGCTGAAAGCTGTAATTCCAGGCGGTGCATCAACACCAATACTTCCTGCAAGTATGTTAAAAGATGCAAGACTTGATTATGAAAGTTTAAAAAGTCTTGGCTCGGCACTAGGTACAGGAGGAATGATCGTTTTAGATGAAGATGTATCTATGGTAAAAGCTTTGAAAAATCTGCTTAGATTCTATCATCATGAATCATGTGGGCAGTGTACTCCATGTCGTGAGGGAACTTCCTGGGTTGACAAGACACTGGATAAATTTATCGCTAAAACTGCAACACAAGAAGATCTGGAAATCCTAAAGTCAGTGAGTGGAACGATGAATGGTAAAACGATCTGTGTATTTGCTCCAGCGGTAAGTGGCGTTATTAATGGATTTTTAAAACATTTTGAGAATGAATTTTTGGAGTGTATCGTATGAAAATTAGCATTGATAATACCCCTGTAGAGTGCAAGGAAGGCGATCTTTTAATTGATGTCATGTTAGACAATGGCATCAATATTCCTCATTTTTGTTACCATCAGGACTTAGGTGCTGACGGTAATTGTAGAATGTGTATGGTTGAAATTAAAGGGCAAAAGCGTCCTCAGATCGCCTGTGACACCTTTGTAAAAGAGAACCTTGAAGTTTCAACAAAAAGTGAGAATATCACAGAAATTAAACGCTCAATACTAGAACTGGAACTTCTAAATCATCCTGTAGATTGTCCTATATGTGATCAGGCCGGTGAGTGCAAACTTCAAGATTATTACATGGACTATGGTCTTTATGATAGTCATCTCAGTACTCCAAAAACAAAAAAAGGCAAGCATATAGATCTTGGCTCAAACGTCATGCTTGATCAAGAGAGATGTGTTTTATGTACTCGATGTACTCGCTTTACTTCAGATATTACAAAAACAGGTGAACTTGGCATTATCGGTCGTGGAGATAATGCACGGGTTGCAGTAGCACCTGGGCATGAGTTAAATAATCCCTATGCTATGAATGTTGTTGAACTCTGCCCCGTTGGTGCTTTGACCTCAAAAGACTTCAGATTTAAACAGCGTGTATGGTTTTTAGATTCTATAGAAAGTATCTGCCATGGTTGTTCACGTGGATGTAATATTTATATAGATT
>JAPHUJ010000274.1 GCA_026193735.1 Sulfurovum sp. | reverse complement strand
CGTTCTGCCAACTTGGCTTGTATGCTTTTAAAGAGTATATCTACAATACTCGTTATCGCTTCAAGATTCAATGGATTAAAAATGACTGTATCATCCAAACGGTTCAAAAACTCAGGTTTGAAATGACGCTTAAGTTCATCGTTTACTGCTATTCTTCTATCTTCTGGATCCTTGAATTCCATGATCTTATCTGACGCAATGTTTGACGTCATAATGATAATGGTGTTTTTAAAGTCCACCGTCACCCCTTTGTTGTCTGTCAAACGTCCGTCATCAAGTACCTGCAAGAGTGTATTGAATACGTCTGGGTGCGCTTTTTCTATCTCATCGAACAGTACAACTGAATATGGTTTTCTTCTTACCGCTTCCGTGAGTTGTCCACCCTCTTCATAGCCTACATATCCTGGAGGTGCACCGACTAAACGGGAAGCTGCATGTTTCTCCATATACTCACTCATATCTATACGTATGAGTGATTTTTCAGAATCGAACAGAAACTTCGCAAGGGTCTTAGCCACTTGTGTTTTACCTACACCTGTTGGCCCAAGGAACATAAAACTACCTATAGGTCTGTTCAGGTCACTAAGCCCTGCTTTGTTACGCTTGATGGCACGTGCTACTGCTTTGAGTGCTTCTTCCTGACCTACAACCTCTTCTTTAAGAATACTTTCGATGGCTAGGATCTTCTCTTTTTCACCTTGAAGCATCTTGCTTACACTTATACCCGTCCAACGGCTTACTATGCTTGCTATCATCTCTTCATCTACAGAGTTTTTAAGCAAGGTTCCCTCAGTCATCATCTGAATCCACTTGTCTTCCAACACTTTAAGTTTTTCCTGTTCTGCTGGTACCTGACCATACTCTATCTCTGCAGCTTTGTTGAAGTCACCATCTCTTTTGGCAAATTCTGCCTGTGTTTTAAGAGACTCTATGGCACTTTTGACTTCAGCTATGTTGTTAAATACTTGTTTTTCATTTTCAAATTGATTTTGGAGTGAAACACGTTTTTCTTCCATGTCTGCCAACTCTTTTTCTATCTCAGCGATACGTGCCGTATTTTTATCACTCTCTTCCATTTTAAGTGCTTCTTTTTCCACTTGAATAGTAGATATCTCACGCTTAATTTTTGAAAGATCAGTAGGCTCAGACTCAATCTGCATTTTAAGCTCTGCTGCAGCTTCATCTATAAGGTCTATGGCTTTATCTGGCAAAAATCTATCTGTGATGTAACGGTCACTTAGTTTTGCTGCTGCTACCAATGCTGAATCGGTAATGACGACATTATGGTGCACTTCCAGTCTGTTCTTAATTCCTCTTAGTATTTGCAATGCTTCGTTAATACTCGGCTCATCGACTTTTACAGGCTGAAAACGTCTTTGCAGAGCAGCATCTTTTTCAAAATACTTTCTATACTCTTTTAATGTCGTTGCACCTATGGTATGAAGCTCTCCACGCGCCAGAGCAGGTTTAAGTATGTTTGCTGCATCCATACTTCCTTCACTAGCTCCTGCTCCAACAATGGTATGAATCTCATCAATGAACAAAATGACATTAGCAGATTCTTTAACTTCATCTATGACTGCCTTAAGTCTGTCTTCAAACTCACCTCTATATTTCGCCCCTGCTATGAGTCGAGACATATCCAATGAGACAACACGCATATTTTGAAGACTGAGCGGTACTTCTTTGTTTACGATACGCTGTGCAAGCCCCTCTACAATAGCCGTTTTACCTGTTCCAGGTTCCCCTATCAAAATAGGATTGTTCTTGGTTTTTCTAATGAGTATTTGCATCACTCGCTGCACTTCCTCATCTCTACCTATCACGGGATCAAGTTCTCCATCCAGCGCCTTTTGATTGAGGTCGATACCGTACTGACTGAGCGCTTCAAGTGTTTCATCACCAGACTGAGAGTCTATCTGCTTACCTCCACGAATACTCTCTAGAGTCTTTTTATATTCATTCATATCAATATATTTACCCAATGTGTCTCGTATAAAATCTTCTCCTGCATTAGCCATAAGCCATGCATCTACAGCAAGATATTGGTCACCATTGGCAGTCATGACTCCCTCAGCATTTTGAAGTGAACGTACAAGCTTTTGCGAAAGCTTGATATTCTCTTTCGTAACAGAAGATACTGTTGGTAATTTATTCGCGATGCTTTTTGCTTCCAGTTCTATGGCAGCCTTATCTGCATTCATTTTGTTCAGTGTCTGGTGTAAAATGGAACCGCTATTGGTCAATAACGCCCAAATAAGATGTATAGGATCTACTTCCTGATTTTTATTATGTAGCGCAAGAGACACACCCGACTCGATAGTCCCTTGCATTTGGTTGGTTAATTTTTCTAATATACTCATAGATAACTCCTTAAAATTGTTAAAATATAAATTATTATACAACCTTTAGTCACTTCTTGTCAAGTTTATTTAGTGAATATTTTATATATGGTATTTTAGTCTTATAAATGTATGCTGTTACCTTATAAAACATCCCATATAGCCTATTTTATAAGGATATACTTAGTCACATATTTATGGCCTCTGAGCATCGTTATAGCAACAAACGTTATAAAATATGTTAGATTATAATATTTCTATATAGTTGTGTGAACTTTAATATATCTTCACATTTTTTTCACAGTAGCAGTACATAATACATTTATATTATATAGTAATCTTATAATTTTTATTATATAATAATATATTTAATGCTTAAATGTAATAAGTTAAAGATAATCTACTGCTTTTAAAATTG
>JAPHUJ010000200.1 GCA_026193735.1 Sulfurovum sp. | reverse complement strand
TAAACATATGCTTACTCTTTATCACCTTTTTTCTTTTTAGACTTTTTCTCTTTTTTAGAATCCAATTGATCTTTATCTTCTTCTTTCACATGATCTTGCTGTTTTTGATCTTTATCTTTTTTATCGTCTTTTTGTTCTTGTTTCTTTTTGTCTTCTGCTGCTGCTAATTTTTTCTTCTGCATCATTGCCAGTTCAAGCTTGAATCTTGTACCTTCATCTTCTTTTATCTTCAACGCTTGTTCATAAGACTCAATGGCTTTATCTAACTCTTTTTCCTCAAGCTGTGTATTACCAAGATTATGTAATCTTATAAAATCACGCTCAGCTTCTGCCTGTTTATAGGCTTCTGTTGTTTCGTCATATTTTTTATATTTCTTTAGATCAAAAAGTGACTTAACTTTTTCGATTGCCTTTTCATATACTTCCGTAGTTTCGTCATATTTTTTATATTTCTTTAGATTGGAAAGTGACTTAACATTTTCGATCAATATAGACCACATACCCCTTTTCTCTTCTTCCCTTGTATCTCTTTCAGATATCAGAGTATCCCTGTCATCAATCAATCCCGGTTCTCTATCACCTTTTTTCTCTTTTTTCCCAGGGAAAAAGGACTTCACGTTATCGATCAATGTACACCATGTAGTCCTATTTGTCTCTTCACACTCATAACCTTCATACAGGAGAGTATCTTCTTTATGCATCAAGTTCTCAGTATCATCCTTCATCTCTTTTTTAGTTAAAAGTGACTTAATATTATCGGTCAGTATACACCACGTACCTCTTCTTTCATCTTCTTCAAACTCATGCCCATCTGACATCAGAGCCTTCGTATTATCCATCAATACAGGGATGAAGAACAAAGAGACTAGCGTAGCAGCAATACTTCCAAAAATGAGCGCTACACCCAATCCACCGAAAATAGGATCTGTTGCCAACAATAAACTTCCAAGAATAATGGCTATTGCAGTAAGCATTATCGGTTTTGCACGTGTAGCTGTTGCTACGGCAATGGCCCTTCTCTTATCAATACCTTCATGTGCGATTAAAGCTTTTGAAAAATCTATAAGCAGTAATGAACTTCTGGCACTGATCCCCATAAGTGAAATAAAACCTATCAGTGATGTCGCAGTAAGAAAGAAATGTGTATCAGTTGCATAGAGCTGTATCTTATCTGTTACCCAATGTCCTACGATCACCCCTATAATAGAAAGGAAACTTCCTATGAGTACAATACCACTCAAAGCAAAAGATTTATAATACACTACCATCAACAAAAACATTAATACCAATGCAGCGATAAACGCACCGCCCAGATCTCGGAAAGTATCAAGTGACACTTTCATCTCACCGTCCCAACGTATGAGTATTTGATCCCCTGTTTCCTTATCTACAGCATTAAGATCAAACATATAGGTGTTGATCCCTGGTACTTTACTCATATCATAGTCATTTTTTAGTACCTCTAGCATTTTTTCCCTGGCTTCAAGTAGAGGATAGACTTGACTTACCATATCACACTCTGCCGTGATAGTAATCATATTTTTAAGGTTTTTTCTAAAAATAGTCGGACTGGAGTCCGCACTTTTAATTTCCACTACTTCACTTATAGGTACCATCATCCCTTGCTTATTCATAAGTTCTAATGAAATGAGTTTATTCAGTAAAGAAGCTTCTGTATCTTCTTCTACATGACGTGTTTCCTCATTAAGTCTCAGGAAAATAGGAATTTGATCTTGCTGATTTCGTGTATTTTTTTCAGCAATTGGCATCCCTTTAAAAGCAAGATAAATAATCTGATTGACCTGCTCAACATTAAGTCCGCTTAATATGATCTTTTCCTTGTCTGGTACAAGGTTATACTTGGTATAAATATCATCTTGCATTACGTCTACATCAACCAGTCCTTCTGTATCATCAAGTATCTTTGTGACTTTAGCTGACATTTTCCGCAATGCACGGTCATCTTTACTATATAGCTCAACAACGATCGTAGCCAATGTAGGAGGACCCGCAGGCATCTCAATGAACTTTATAGAAGTATGGGGGACAATGTTTCCACATGCATCATTAATAAGAGGACGTAAACGATGCGCCATCATATAAGTAGGTTCATCACGATGATGTTTATTTGTAAAGTTAAGGACTATTTCTGCTTGGTTTTTTAACCTTTTAAGTGCACTACCTTTCACTAAACCTGCATAGTCAAGTGGTGCACCTTGCCCCAAATACACTTCCATGTCCGTGATCTCTTTTTCTTTTTTTAGATAGTTCACAACACATGTTGTAACTGACTCTGTTTCCTCAATGGATGCATTTGTTGCAGTATCAACATAGACAGTCATCGTATTAGCACTTTTCCCGGGAAGCATACGTGCAAGTACCAGCTTTGTAGGTATCATCATAACTGCAGCCGCCATAGAAAAGATAACAATGAGGGTTACGATCCACTTATTACGCTTAGAGCTAATAATCTTATAGACAAGTTTTTCCATTAATTCTCTTTCTCAACATGCTTTGGATGACTCTCAAACTTAATAAATTTACGAGCTAGATATGGTGCAAATACATAGGCTACAAAAAGGGAAACCCCAAGAGCTACCGGTACATTCAATGGAATAGGTTTCATAAATTGTCCCATCATACCACCTACAAATCCCATAGGTATCATAGTGAGCATAATAGCAATAGTCGCAATGTTTGTTGAAGGACCTATCTCATCTGTAGCTTGGATGATGACTTCATCAAATTCAAGCTCTTCGGACTCTTTGAGGTGCAGTCGTCTATGTATGTTTTCAATAACAATGATCGCATCATCAACGATCAGTCCCAAACTTAAAAGGAAAGCAAACAGTGTAATACGGTTGATCGTCTGGTCTGTCATCAATGCGATAAATAATGTGGTCGCAAGTATCATAGGTACAGCGATGGTCACAACAAGTGATTCTCTCCAGCCAAGAAAAGGTATCAGGATCAATGCAATAATAAGTATAGTTATCAACAAGTGGTGCACAAGTTCATTGACCGCTTCATTTGCCCTTATACCATAATTACGAGTCACAATAAATCCAACACCATTTTTTAACAATTCTTCTTTAGACTTGGTGATCTCTTCTATAGCTCTTTCAGCTATCTTTACTGCGTTGGTTCCTTTAAGTTTGGCAATGGTCATAGTGATTTGGTCACCTGCATCACGAAAGAGAATTGGGCCATTTTGTTCTTTTTCATGGCCAGAAACATGCTCTTCTCCATGTATACTTTCATTGTAGGTAATGGAAGCTGAATCATAATTTTGAATATCATAGTTATATTCTACTTCGGCAATATTTTTCAAATAAATAGGTGATCCTCTATACTCAGCAATAATAAGTTCATTAAGATCTTCGACATTGTCCAAGGCATTTTGTACACCGAAAACGATGAGCTTGCCTTCTGAAGTTGTTGTGTCTATCTCCGGTGCATTTGTAGAAATAGATTTAACAGATTCTGTCACCTGTCCTAAAGAAATGTTATAAGCAGAAAGTTTATGTAAGTCTATTAGGATATTAAACTGTGGTTTCTTTACCCCTTTAAGTGTGGTTTTTGCTACATTATCCAAGGCATTAATATCTTGTTGAAGTTCACGTATAATTTTGTAAAGTCTGATCGTATCGATCTCTTCATTGCCTGCTTTATAAAATGCTACGGTAAGTATAGGAATATCTATATCTATATCGAAAGGTTTTACCAATGGAGGCAACGTACCTTTAGGAAGTTGATCCATATTTTGCATAACTTTGTCATAAAGTTTGAGGTTGGATTCTTCTCTGTTTTGACCAATGAAATACTGTACATTTATCATACCAACATTGTTCATAGCCATACCATAAACGTGTTCTACACCTTTTATCTCACGTATACGTCTTTCAAGAGGTTTGATGATGACATTGGTGATCTCACTAGGTGTAGCACCAGGTATAGCAACGATGATAGAACCTCCACTCACTTCTATCTGTGGGTCTTCCTCTCTAGGCATTATTTCCAACGAGAGAAATCCCAAAAGGAGAATAGCTACAGCTATAACAGGTGTAAGAGGGTTACTTAAAAACCCTTTAGCAAGATGTCCGGCAATATTTTTTATTTTATAAACTTCCATATGCAAAGTATATCAGTTCTATACATAAATATAAGAAGCTTTTATGAAAAAAAATATGATAAATATATCTATTTAACTTATTATCATCTCTTCAAGTGTCACCTTCACATTTTTTCCCAACGCATTTACATCATATCCACCTTCTAAAAAAAATACAAAAGGAACATCTGCACAATCCAATATGAGCCTGACCATTCTTCTTATTCCCTCAGTTGTGATATTGAGTTGAGCCAAAGGATCACTTTCGTGCAAGTCATAACCTGCCGAGACTAAAATGATATCAGGTTTAAAAGTGTTGACGCACGGAGGTAAGTCATTTTCATAAATATCAAGCAACTCTGTATCTTGACTTTCAGGCATCATTAAAAAGTTTGCAGTGTAGCCCCGACCTTTACCTTCTCCCCTATGTGACTCTGCTCCTGTACCGGGATAAGTAAAAGCTTGATGTGATGAGAAATAAAATACAGAGTCATCTTCATAAAATGTATCTTGTGTACCGTTACCATGATGCACATCAAAATCAACGATCATCACTTTTTGATACCCTATACTCTGTGCATAACGTGCAGCTATGGCTATATTATTGAAAAGACAGAACCCCATGGCTTGTGTCGGTGTGGCATGGTGTCCAGGAGGCCTTACAGCACAAAAAGCCCGTTCAAACTCTC
>JAPHUJ010000225.1 GCA_026193735.1 Sulfurovum sp. | reverse complement strand
GTAGCATATAACACAGCTGCAGATGACAATAACTTTGGATATGATCTAGGAGTTCAACTAGGTAAAGCTAAAAATGTCGGTGACTGGCAAGTAAAATATTCTTACACAGATATCCAAGAAGATGCCGTATTTGGTGCGCACTCTGACTCGGATAACTTCGGTGGTGGTACTGCAGCCAAAGGTCACGCTATTAGAACAAAATACAAATTTGGCAAAAACACATATCTTGCCGGTACTTTCTTCTTTAATACACTCTATGGAAGCAAAGTTGGCGATCCTGCAGATGCAGACTACGAGCGTGTGCAGTTAGACGCAATTATTACATTCTAGTCCAAAAATATAATGTAACCTCCTAAAGATGGGCATACTTGCCCATCTTGACTCCTTTAACCCCTCAATTTTTATTCATAATCATTTGGTTACATTTTGGTAACAAAATTGTAATACTTTTTTTCTATACTTCCGCCATTAATACAGATATGAAGGAATATAGATGAACAATACATTAAAAATGATACTGGGTGCGGGGTTTGCCGTAGCCGTAGCTTTTTATGCAAACAGTATCATGGGGCAAGCAACTCATGGAGGATTTTTAGTCCTTGCAGCGGTATTTGGTGCCTATATGGCGATGAACATCGGTGCAAATGATGTAGCAAACAACGTGGGACCCGCAGTGGGTTCTGGTGCATTGACCATAGGTGGAGCTATAATCATTGCTTCTATTTTTGAAGCAGCTGGAGCACTCATCGCCGGTGGTGATGTGGTTGGTACTATTAAAAAAGGGATCATCTCTCCAGAGGCATTTGGTAATGATCCTATGCTTTTTGTGTATGGTATGTCTGCAGCACTGCTTGCTGCAGCGCTATGGTTAAACCTTGCAACATGGCTTAAAGCACCTGTATCAACTACACACTCTATTGTGGGTGGCGTACTTGGCGGTGGTATAGCAGCGGGTGGTTTTGCTATCGTTTCTTGGGGGACTATGGGACAGATCGCTGCTTCATGGGTTATCTCTCCTGTGCTTGGTGGGGTAATTGCAGCAATATTTCTGTATGTGATCAAATCACAGATCGTTTATAAGGAAGATACATTAGCAGCGGCAAAGAAGATCGTACCTGTATTGGTGGCGCTTATGTCAGCTGCATTTATCACGTATCTTACGCTTAAAGGACTTAAACAAGTTTGGCCTGTAATTGTGGAGACATTAAGTTTCTTACCACAAACGAAAAAACCTACTTTCTTGGTAGCTATTATCTTTGGTGCAATAGGTGCAGTGATCACGTATATTATTGTAAAGCCTAGAATAGTAAAAAAAGTGATAGATATGGATGGGAGTAGAGAATCCATCAATCTTCTTTTTACAATCCCTCTTATCTTTGCTGCAGCACTTTTGAGTTTTGCACATGGCGCAAACGATGTTGCCAATGCCGTAGGTCCTTTGGCTGCAGTATATGATGCGCTAAGCACTACAGCTGTTTCAACAAAAGTAGCTATCCCATTATGGGTAATGGTTGTTGGTGGTGTAGGTATCTCTGTAGGGCTTGCTCTCTTTGGACCAAGACTCATTAGAACGGTAGGTTCTGAGATCACTGAACTTGATCAGATGAGAGCATTTTCCATTATGATGGCTGCGGCTATTACAGTGGTTATCGCTTCGCAGCTTGGCTTACCTGTTTCTTCTACGCACATCGCTGTTGGTGCTATCTTTGGTGTAGGTTTTCTTAGAGAGTGGCTTGACAGTAAAGATATGAATTATAAGCAAGAAAAACTGCAAACAGAATTAGTGAAGCAGGATGAGCTTAAGTCTGAACTTGCACAACTAAGAACCGTAGAAGACTATAAAAGACAAGTAGAGTTGTTGGAAGCCCTGAAGATACAAAAGAAAAAAATAAAAAGCATTAAACGCTCATTACGTGAAAACTATGTGAAGCGTGGCATGGTGAAGAAAATCGTTGCAGCATGGGTTATTACTGTACCGGCAGCAGCTGTACTTTCTGCAATTATTTTTTATATTCTTAAGGGTATGGCTGTTTAGTCTGTGTAATTAAAATGTTACCAGGATATATTAGTATAGTACCATGGAAAATAAAAATATAGAAATCGTAGTAATCGAAGATGAAGAAGATATTTTAGAGCTTTTAGAATATCACCTTTCAAAAGAAGGGTATGATGTGACAGGATTTCTCTCTGCTGAAAATGTAGAAGCATTTTTAGAAGAAGAAAATCCTTCACTTATGATAGTAGATAGAAACCTTCCCGGCCTTGAGGGAAGTGAATTTGTTGCGCAGATGAGGGAGATAGGGTATGAAATTCCTGTGATTTTCCTCACTGCTAAAGATAAAGAGAAGGACCTTGAAGAAGGATTTGTACGTGGTGGTGATGACTATATTACAAAACCTTTTAATACCAAAGAACTTCTCTTGAGAGTGGAAGCTTTGCTTAAGCGCAGTGGAGTTCGTTCCAGCGACAAATTAAAATACAGAGATCTCATGCTTGATATGCAAAAAAGAGAACTTTCTATAGAGAATAAGCGTATAGAGTTGACCAATTTAGAATTTAAATTACTTTACACGTTTGTCAAGAATCCGCATCAACCCTTAAACAGAGACTTTTTACGTGATGAAGTTTGGGGTGATGACAGTGTAAATTTTCATGACAAAACCATTAATGTAGCGATGAACAGACTTAAAAAGAAGATAGACCCTGAAGCAGTTAAAGAGTATTTTGCTCCTGTATGGGGCGTTGGATATAAATTACTCTAAAATTATTTTTGTTCGGTTCTCTTTTTAGATAGTGCCGGCGAAAACTGCACCGCTAAGATCCTAAAGAGAAAAAAGATGAATATCACTAAGAGTAAAAAGAGTATCTCTTTGTGTTCTTTGTGG
>JAPHUJ010000355.1 GCA_026193735.1 Sulfurovum sp. | reverse complement strand
GTTGTATATCCAAGGTAAGCCAAAATAAAACTCAGTAACCAGATAGCTCCAGCAATAGCAAGAAGCAGAAGTTGTTTTTGAAGATAAATATCACTTTTTTTCCATAAAGCATTTGCAACCACGAGTTCAGCTTTAGAAAGTAATGTGATCTTCTGTGTTTGAAGTGCAAACCAGTCTATGGCTTCTTCCGCATAGTCACCATTATCTATATCTGTTTGAATCGCAGATGATGTCATACCAAGGTCATTTATGATCTTTTGAGCTTGATCATTATAGAGTACTTTTTCAAGTTGTGCACGTAATGTAGGATTTGTTACTTGTTTAATATCAAAGATATTGGCTTTTGTCTTAAACTCATCCCATTGAGCAATTTCATCAAACGCCATAGAAGATTTTTTTGTCATAAAATATGAAATAAATCCTCTCTCCAGTCCGGCATTCTCTTTAGCCGTATATAGTTGTATGAGCGTGCCAATAAGTGATGATATCTCTGTATCAAGAGAATACGTTTTAAGTGTTAAAAGCTGATCCAGTACGGGAGTAGATAAGTCAGCTGTATATTTTGTAAAAAATATATCTTTGAAATCTACATCTTCAGTATCGATCTTATTTCTTGTTTCCATAAGCAGGGAGATATTTTTTCTAAGTCTTTCATATGAAGAGATGTCAATTTGACTCTTCTCACCTAAAAGCTCAAGTACTGCGGGAAGATAAGCATTACTCTCTGTTATCATTTCATATTTTAGATTTTCGAAAGCATCATCTACATCACTTCGTTGTTTGATGAGAGCATCAGCAAACGCTTTTTTATCACTTCCAAGGTACAAGGCAGTCAATCCCTGTTCTTTACCTATACTGATAAGTGCTTTGTCTAAACCACCGTTATTGATGAGAGTCGTTTTGAGTGCATTTGCTTTTTCAAAGTGCAGATATGAAGTTATAAAGAAATAACTTGATAGTAGAACGAGAAGTGTAATTGGTACAAGTCCAATAAGTTTAAGTCTATTACGTATGGTCATAGTGTATTTCCTTTTATTTTGCTAATGCATTTATTTGAATTTCAAAAGATAGGAAGTGTCCCCAATAATCTTTGATATAATGCTCTAAATTACTACTGTCTTCACAAAATTGTATCTTATAGAGCGTATCTGATAACGCATTGATACGAAGGTTACTCGATGTCCCTTTAAGTAGATGGCCTAACTTTTGAATAGTGTCCAGATCGCCTTTTTCATAGGCTTGTAACATCTTTTCTGTTTCAACATGTGCTTGCTCAATAAAATCATGTACAAATTCTTCAATGAGTTCTACAGGCAAAGATAGGTCGTTTGCTGCTTGTTCAAGTTGAAAGTCAAAGTGAATAGGTTTGATACCTTCAAGACTGATAGTACCAAAACTTTTTTCGTTTACTGTAACTTCAGGTTTTATATCTTCCTGTATTTCTTCTTGTGTAGGGGAGAGTTCAAGTTTAGATTCTTCTCCAGATGTCGGTGATGTTGTTATTCTGGAGAGTGCAGCGTAAAAAGACTCTACGGCTTCTCTTTTTTTATCTACGGATGCTGTCTCGATCTTTGCTAGGATGTTCCCAATAAGAGGAAGTTGTAATACATCACTAAGGTGAGATAAGGTACCAATAGCATTTGAACATTTCCCTGTATCTGTACTTTGAAGGTCTTCTTCTAAACCAAGCGCAGTATCGATGTACTCATTAAGGAATGTATCGTAGTCTTCATGTGAAACACCGATTTGTTGACTGATTTTTTCTATATCTATAAGAATTTCAGCATGATCATCACGAAGAGGTTCCTCTTTGAGTATTTCATCTTCTTTTATAGATAAACCTAAGTCTAATATATCTGTATCTTCAGTCAAGATATCGAGGGAATTATCTATAGTGTCTATGCTGATCTCTGCTTCATCTTCTAGTACAAGATCAAATAATTCGCTGTCACTTTCAGTAGTTTCCACTACTTCACTTACCGTGTCTAAGTCTGATTTGATAGAGATGAGATCTGAGTCTAGATCTAGAGGGGCGATACTTTCTAGCGTATCATCAACGGTTAATACAGATAAATCATTTTCTTCTGTCTTTTCTTCCGATACTTTTATGTCAACTAATGTTAGATGACCAAGCATACTTGAAAGAGGGGTTTTCGATATAGGAAATGTTTGATCGTTATTATCAGTGGTAATGATAAGATTCTCTTCTATAAGATCAAACTGTATATTACCTAATGCAATTTTTAAAGATAATTCATCTATATGTGACAATCCACATAATTCTAATAAATTGTCATCAGCAGCAATGATTTTATTTGTTTCATTTAGTATATAGTACATTTTATTGATACATCCTCTTTTTTTAATTACTTTCTTTTGCTATCAAATCCCTGTAAACAGGAATGGTCTCTTCCACTTCTGTATCAGAGGCAGGTCTTCTTGCTGCAGTGTAGCCAGTGATCTCTCCATCGACTACTATAGGTGAAATATGTGAATAAACCCAATAATATCTACCATCTTTTCTTAGGTTCTTTACGATACCTGTCCATTCTTTACCACTTTGTATCGTGTCCCAAAGCTCTTGAAATGCTGCTTTTGGCATATCTGGATGTCTTACGATATTGTGGTTCTTGCCTACTAGTTCCTCTTTAGTGTATCCTGCTATTTCACAGAATTTTCTGTTAGCATAAGTAATGATACCTTTAGGGTCTGTAGAGCTAACTATCAAACCTTTTTCAAAGATATACTCTTCATCAATCGGATCAGGTCTCTTCATAGTATTCTTTTCCCCTTTTTATAGTGTGTAAAGTGTGTCAAATTAAGAAGTGTAGTCTCTCAGTAATCTTAAAGTCATAAAGTTTACTGTCTGCAACCTGGCAATCTTCATGAGATCCACGGTTTTCTGTCCTCACCTCACAATGAGTTTAGCTTTTTAACTTAGAGTTATGTATTGTATAACATACACTAGAACATTCAAGTCAAGAAATATTACGTACATAAACCCACTCCTAAAACTCTATAACAATTAAACTAAAAATAGAATGAATTAAGAAGTTTTTAGTAAAAAATATCAAATTATGTATGATTTATGGATTATAATTTTTAATAATGTTTGCAATTTTGATGTTTGTAACTTTTTCAAGATCTTCATGTGAAGCATTCTTTATCGCTTCGAATGTCCCAAAATAATCGATTAATTTTTTCACCGTTGCTTTGCCTATTCCTTTTTTATTGAGAAGTGAAATTTGCGTATCTTCTTTACGTTTTTTATTTTGATGGTAGGTGATGGCATAACGGTGTGCTTCATCTCTTTGACGTTGTATCCAGTGAAGACGTTTGTCAATTGGTTTGAGTTCAATGAGTCCATTAGACGTATAGATCATGTCTTTGGCTGCACCTTTGGCACGGTGCGCTTTGGCATCAAGTTTTTCTTTGGCTATAGCGATGACATCAAGATTTACATTTGCTGCCTTTAAAAGTGTTTTTGCGAGGTTTAGATTTGCTTGTCCACCATCAAGTATCCATAGGTCCGGAGCAGGTTGTTCTTTAAATTTTTCTATGCGTCTAGAGAGCATTTCTTTCATTTGTCCATACTCATCACGTTCGTGCAAAGTGTATCTTCGGTAAGCATTCTTGTCCCATTTGTTTTCATCCCAAACAACCATTCCTCCTACAGTAGCTACCCCCATGAGATGAGAGTTATCAAAGGTTTCTATACGGTAAGGGATGACAGAAAGATTAAGGAGGTCTGCTATTTTTTGTTCCATAATGGTATTACTCTGCGTTTTACGCAATAATTCTTCACAGTTTTGCAGGGCTAAAGAGATGAGTTTGGCCTTGGGGCCACGTTGGGGAGTAAGTATTTCTATTTTTTTGTCAAAACGGCCAGAAAGGCTATGTGCAATTTGTGCTGAGTCTTCAAAGGTATGGGCAGTGAGAATTTGTTTGCAACTATTGGGAGTATCGATAGTGTAAAATTCCAATAAGGCTTGTTTGTATGCTTCATTCTCATCAAAAATGTGTGTGTGTCTAAAATAGGAGTATGTTGAAGAGATGATCTTCCCTCCACGCATAAAGAGTTTGACTATGACACCTCGTTCATCACCATTTTGTATGGCAAAGATATCAAGGTCAAGTTCATTGGCTAAGTCGATGTTTGACGAAATCGTGAGTGAAGAGATAGCCTCTATACTGTCTCGTAAAGCTCCAGCTTCTTCATAACGTTCCTGCATAGCAAGGTTTGTCATTTTTTCTTCAAGGGTAGAGATGAGATTTTTACGTTTGACTATGGACATTTTAGCCTGTGTGACTATCTCTCCGTAGGCTTCAGGTGTAACCTTCGATTCACAAGGTGCAAGACACT
>JAPHUJ010000039.1 GCA_026193735.1 Sulfurovum sp. | reverse complement strand
GCATAAATGTTTGCGATTAGATAACCATCTCTTTTAAGCTGCTTTGCATTACGCTTACCGATACTCTCTCTAACGATACCTTCTAACATATCTGTCCTTTGTTACATTGTATAATTTTTTACTCAATCAATCGCTTCATTTTGTAAAATAGACGCGAATTATACCCAGTTTGTATTAAATTAATCTTCATCAGATTTTAAATCAAATGCATCCATCCCTTTTTCGTCTGCATACGGATCAACGATCGCACCTTTTCCGACACCTTGTATTTTAAGTTTCATATCTGATGGATTTGTCGCATACTCAAGTGCTTTTTCTTCTGTGATCTCTCCTCTGCGTAAGATATCCAAAAGTGCCTGGTCAAAAGTCTGTGTACCGTAAATTTCTTTCCCGTCAAAAAGCGCGTCAGGAATTTCTGTATCTCTGCCTTCGGCGATAAGTTGTTCAATTCTTGCAGTTTTTTTAAGAATTTCAATCGCCGCCATCCTTCCTCCACGTTTAGTAGGGATCAGTCTTTGAGAAATAACACCTTCAAGCACAGAAGCCAAAGACATACGAATACGGTTTTGTTCCTCATTACCAAACATACCAACAATTCTGTCTATAGTTTCTTTTGCATCCAATGTATGCAGTGTTGAAAAGACCAGGTGCCCAGTATTGGCAGCATGTAAAGCGATATCAATCGTCTCCAAGTCTCTCATTTCCCCAATAAGTATAATATCCGGATCTTCCCTTAGTGCTGCTCTTAGTGCATCAGTAAAAGAGTGTGCATCCGGACCTATACCCCTCTGGTTTATCAGACAGCCTCTGTCTTTATGTACAAACTCTATAGGATCTTCAACCGTGATAATATGCTTTTTCTGTTCTCTGTTTATCTTATCAAGTATCGCTGCCAAGGTTGTAGATTTACCAGAACCCGTGACTCCTGTAACAAGCACAAGTCCTCTTTGTATTTCTGTAAATGTTTTGATCACTGCTGGTAAATTGAGTTCATCAATTGTTAAGATCTTCACCGGAATAATACGAAAAACAGCACTCAAACCATCCATTTGGAAAAAAAAGTTTACACGAAATCTATTGTCACTTCCCAGAACATAAGAAAAATCCAGGTTTCTATCTGTCTTTAACTTTTCATATTGATCTGCTGTAGTGATTTCCTGAGCCAGCTTATCCATCATGTCTGCAGTTAAAGTATCTTGCCCTAATACTTTTAAAATACCCTGTATACGTACTCTTACCTGGGATCCTGCTTTCAGATGGAGATCACTTCCACTATTACTGATCATTGTTCTAAGATATAGCCTGAGTTTTTCTTCCATTAATTATCCCTTTAGGATGTTATTTATTTTAAACTGTCAAGCATCTCTTGAAATGCTTTTTCAAACGCTTCAAGCCCTTCTTTTAAAAGTTGGCTATATACCTCATTCATATCAAATCCATTATCGGCTAATTTTGTAAAATAGCCATTAATCTCACTCTCTTCTAAAGGGAATTTGGGTGCGGTTTCTTTTTTAGCAATGTACGCTTCTATTGTTGAAAGCGGTGCAGTATTTACAGAGTGAGGAGAAAGAAGTTCTCTCATATAATAATCCGCTCTCAGATCATCACCTTTTACGCCCGTGCTTGCAAAAAGTGTACGAACACTAGGAGTATGATTTGCTTCGACAAGATTGTAAATTTTTGCAGCATTATAGATACCTGTTTTGGAAACAGGTATACCCTCTTTTTCTAAGTCAGCATCAAGTAATCTATCAAAACGACTTACAAAAACAGAGATAACTGCTTCTGCTCTTCTTCCGCCTAATTTTTCAAAACTGTCTAAACCCTTTTTCATGGCTTTTAGAGATTTTTGTGTTTGTTTAGGTGAGAAGATAAGCGTAGCATTTACAGAGATCCCTGTACTTAACAGCTTTGTCATAGCCTCATATCCTGCCTCTGTGGCAGGTACTTTTACCATAACGTTAGGTTCACCTATAGCGGCAAAAAGTCTTTTACCCTCTGCAATGGTACCTTCCGTATCGTTTGAAAGAAAAGGATCAACTTCTATAGAGATATAACCATCATTTCCTTCATCATACAAAGGCCTTAATGCTTGTGCCGCGGTACGAATATCTTCTATAGCCAGTGCTTCATATTTCTCTTTTGGGCTTTTACCTGAAAGAGAAGCCAACTGCTCTTTATATGCAGGAGAAGTCGTAATCGCGGAAGCAAAAATAGACGGATTACTCGTAGCACCATTAATGATACCTTTTTCAATCAATGCTGAAAAATCATTTTTAAGAAAATCTCTTTCTACAAAATCCAACCATAAAGAGAACCCTATATCTCTATTTACCATCACTATACTCCCACTTAAAATGTTGCCATGAACCAAAATCAGTAGGTTTTTCAAGCGTATTTTCCAAGGCATCAAGAAAAATATCTCTCTCTACTACTTCAGCGCCTAAACCTATCATATGATCTGTTTTCATCTGACAATCTATAAAATCATAACCTCTACTGCCTAAAACGTCACTTAGTGCTTTAAAAGCAACCTTTGATGCATCGGAGACCAAGGAGAACATTGACTCACCAAAAAAAGCTTTTCCCATTGAAATACCATAAAGACCTCCTACAAGTTTTCCCTCTTTATAAACTTCCACACTATGGGCAAATCCCTCTTCATGTAAGCGTATGTAGGCTTCTTCTACCTCAGGTACTATCCAGGAACTCTCTTGCCCTTCCCTATACACTGTTGCACAATGTTTAATAACATCCGAAAATCTTTCATCAAAAGTAACAGAGAATTTTCCCGAACGCAATACTCTTCCAAATGATTTTCTGAGCTTGAAATTATCAGGGAGAAGGAGAAGTCGTGGATTGGGTGACCACCAAAGTATAGGATCACCTTGACTGTACCATGGAAATATTCCTTTTTTATATGCTGTAAGTATTCTATGAGAAGAGAGATCTCCTCCATAAGCCAGGAGTCCTTCATCTGAGGCGAAACGGGGGTCAGGAAAAGCAGTAGAATACTTACTCAAAGGAGGGATAAAATAATCTTCCTCATCAAACATAGAAGCCAATTAACTATCCTTTTTTATTAAGTTCTCATACGATATGGACTTTGTCCATATCGTATGCAGCCAATTCTGGTCCAACAAACTTATGTATAGAAATCACTAAATGATTTCTGCTAAAAGCCTTGTATTTAAGAAGAATATCCAATTTATTTACTCTTAAATGAAAAATTTAATTTTTCATTTTTGTAGCTTACTTTTACAGAACCGCCTTTTGTAAGTTTGCCAAAAAGCATCTCATCGGTCAGCGCTTCTTTGATTTTTGCATCTATGACACGTGCAATGTGTCTTGCGCCATAACGTTCATCATAGCCTTCTTTAGCCAAATACTCTTTAGCTTTTTTACCTAGTGTCACTTTTACATTTTTGGGTGCAAGAAGGTTGTTTAATTTATCTACTTCTCTATCAACAATAGTTACAAGAGCATCCAAACCAAGTGTATTAAACTCTATAATGGCACTTAAACGGTTTCTAAACTCTGGAGAAAAGAAAGCTGCCAATGCTTTATCTGTCTTCATAGAAGTGTCTTTATTAAAGCCCATTACATTGGCCTCTTTGGTTCCTATGTTTGACGTCATGATAAGTATAACATTCTTAAAATCACTTACCACCCCATTATTATCTGTCAATTTAGCCCCATCCATCACTTGAAGTAAAATATTCATAATGTCTGGATGTGCTTTTTCTATTTCATCAAGAAGCAATACTGTATGCGGGTGTTTTTTTATCATCTCAGTAAGAAGTCCGCCCTGTTCATACCCTACATACCCCGGAGGTGCACCGACTAAACGGCTGATGGTATGCGGCTCCATGTATTCGCTCATATCCAATCTCTCAAAATGCACATGCATGGTTTTTGCAAGCTGTGTCGCAAGTTCTGTCTTACCTACACCTGTAGGACCTACGAACAAAAAACTTCCTATAGGTCTATTGGGTGCATTGAGTCCTGCATATGCACGTTTGATAGCAGTTGCCAATGCGCCTATGGCTTCATCTTGTCCGATGATATGTGATGCTAGATCTTTTTCCAGAGACTTCAGTTTTTTTGTATTGTCTGTCCCTATAACGGTAG
>JAPHUJ010000030.1 GCA_026193735.1 Sulfurovum sp. | reverse complement strand
AGCTTTTGGGGCAAAAACAGAAACGTTTCTTTCCCTGGGTGGTGCCGGTGATCTGTTTCTTACAGCCAGTTCTACACTCTCGAGAAACTACAGGGTAGGACTGGGACTGGCTCAGGGAAAAAATATGGATGAGATACTTGAAGAGTTAGGTGAAGTAGCAGAAGGTGTTCCTACAGCTAAAGCATTACATAAAATAGCCACAGATAAAGGGCTGTACCTGCCTATAGCCCAAGAAGTATATGCTATGATAGAAGAGGGAAAAGACCCTTTGGAAAGTGTTAAAGACTTGTTGCGTTAAATTAAGTATTTAGCGTAGTTTGAATAAAATAGTACCTTTTTTGGGGAGAAAGTTTAAATAATGTATAGAAAAAGTATATTTATTTTTTTATTGTTATGGTCTACATCACTGTGGGGATCATTTTTTGGAGATGATAAACAAGAGATTGTATTACCTACCCATATTGTTACTATTTCAGGTGAAGAGTACTTTGATAAAACTGATATGTATGAAGCTTTAGGTATTGAACATAAGAATATTTTCCAATTTTGGAAAGATGATCTTGCCCGCATTAAAAATAAATTGTTACCTACACTCTCAGCTTCATTGAGGGCATTTTATGACTCTGAAGGTTTTTATGATGCCACTTTCACGATCAAAGAGACCAATACTACAGTGAGTATAGAAGTGAAAGAAAATACACCTGTAAAAGTAAGAGATATCAATATATCCAGTGATTATGATATTACTTCATTGGTTTCATTTCAGAAGGATGAGATATTTCAGGCTAAAAAGTTCATCTCCATCAAAAGTCAGATCATTACTGAGCTACTCAAGGATGGATATTGTTCTTATGATCTTGACAGTAAGGCTTATGTTGATTTAGAAAAACACCATGTTGACCTTCGCTATCAATTAAAAAAAGGTGGTGTTTGTACTTTTGGAAATGTGACAGTAAGCGGAACACGAACCATTGATGATGATGTGATCAAATCACGTGTAAGAGCAAAAGAGGGTGAACGTTTTAGTACGGAATTGGTAAAAGACACCTCGGATGCGCTTTATGGGCTTCAAGCATTTGATTCTGTAATTATTGACATAAGTAGAAAGTTTTATAATGTTGTACCTGTAGATATCAGGCTCAAAGAGATGGAAAAACCATATCATTTCGAAGCAGGTGCCGGGTATGATACATATGTTGGTCCACGTGTACACAGTTCGATCACTAAACATAATTTTTTTGGTGATGCACAGGAGTTAAAACTTGAATTGGGCTGGTCGTCGTTGGAACAGTTGGCAATTATAAGTTTCTTTAGACCGGTACTTTTCAATATTTCCGATTATTATGTAGGTATAGGTGCGAAACTTGGGTATTCAAACTTGGAATACGATGGATTTCAAGAAGAAAAAACATTCTTTAGAACCTATTTGGAACATGAAAGTAAAAGAACAACCTTAAGAGTGGGCATGGCTTTTGAAGCGATCAATATTACTGCTTTGGATAATCTCAAGCCAGGAGTAGATCCGAAATTCGCTGTGAATGAGGGAAATTTTTTACTCACTTACCCCTATGTAGATTTTACTTATGATGCTAGAGATTCCAAATTAAACCCTAAATTTGGGTATTATTTCCACCTGTACAGTGAAGTTGGTCTGTCAAATGATGAAGAATCAAGTATATATCAAAAAACTTTAGTAGAGGGCAGGCTCATTCATACTTTTGCAGATCTTACTCTTGCAGCTGTAGGGATAGTGGGTGCTATAGATGAAGAGACAAAACAAAGTCTTCCTGAGTCAAAATATTTCTTTGCCGGGGGATCATACTCAAACCGTGCCTATGGATTTAGAGAATTGGGTGTGATCATCTCTCCTACTGAAGACACCATTTATGGTGCATCAACCTGGACGAATTTAAGTCTGGAAGCTGATTATCCTGTTTGGGGTGATTTGTATGGTGCTGTCTTTACGGACAATACTATGCTGACCGCAGATACCTATGATTTTACTGGAGAGATCATTACTTCAGCAGGTATAGGTGTACGGTATATGACGCCTATTGGACCTTTTAAATTGGATCTTGGTATGAATGTGTCTGATCCTTCTCAGTATGGAGTGTCATTCCAGATAGGACAATCATTTTGAAAAAGACAGTATATAGTTTCTTAGTACTTTTCGTTGTGCTGATCGTATCCATTGTTATTGCAGCAAACTCATCTTTTCTCATTAAAAAGGCAGCAGATAAGTTTGCTCCTGATTATAAGATCTCTTATGATGACATTCGAGGTAATATTTTTACGGGTGTGAATATCATTGGACTTAAATTTGATGACAAGATGCTTACAAAGAATATTACATTCTCATGGAACCCTTCCAAGATCTTATATAAAAGAATCGCCATCAATAAGATAGGTGTAGAATCATTAGATGTGGATGTGCTCAAAGCATTGATCGCTTCTTTTCCAAGTGATGATAACAGTACATCAGGATCATTTACTTTTTCGGTGCTTGTAGACGAGATCTCTCTTAGTGTTAATCCTTTTGATGAACAGGGAATAGGTATTTCCAAGACATTTTTAGAGATAAAAGATCTGACGTATGCTAGTGATAAATTGGACATTGATGACATTAAACTGAAAGTGGATAGCAATATCACTAATCTCTCACTTAAAGCAAGTCTTGAAGATTCTAAGTTGAGTATAGAAGCCCTTTCGATAAGAGATGTTGACAGTGTCAGTTTAGAAAGAATGTTTTTACCCAAAGAAAATAACAGTACGACCAAGACGGTAGACTCAGTGGAAGCTAAAAAGCAAGAACCTTTAAATCATTTGATCCCTACCCAGGTAGAGTTGAAAGATTTTATGGTGTCTTTAAGACCAAGAGAATACAAGTCAGCATATATAGATAAATTGGAAGTCATTATTCATGATCTCAATGCAGATGTAGCTAAACTCATCTCTAATAGTGAAAATGCTTTAGACATTGATCATTACACACTTTTGTTTGAGAGTAGTGTGGGGGATATGGATGTTTCAGGTAATTTGCACAAAGAGACAGTGACTCTGGATCATGTAACATTACAGAATATAGATACACTTGCATTACAAAAATTTCTTCCAAATGATAATAATGAAAGCAATACTACACAAAGTGAAACAGTAACCTCTATAGATCAAAATACTTCAGAGCCTAAAGAAGTCAATCATCTTATTCCAAAATATATTGTGATCAATACATTCCATACGGATGTATTGCCTGCTAAATATGATCCTGTACATATTCTTAACTTGGCGTTGGACATTAAGGATGTCAAATTAAATATGGTAAAACTTTTAGTGGAAAATGCATCTATTGATCTGCTTGGCGCAACCAATCTTTCTAACTTCATACATCATAGTGATATTAAAAATAATCATTTATTGGGAGATGTCAAACTTACTCCCAATCAAAAACTTTTTGAACTCTATAAATTACCACTACGTAAAGAAGCGATAGGAGATATCGTCATTGATCTTAATGCATCTGAAGAACAGATCTTTGCTGATCTTAGATCAAACGCGAAAAATATTTTGATCAGTCAAGGGAGTGATAGCAATAACAGTGATGTGAATACGAGTAAAGAGTTTAATATAGATATTGACAGTTTTGTTAGTCATGTGGTTTATACCATTAAGGGAAATAAACTTAATGCAGACACTAAAGTGATGATCACAACACCTTATGCAAAAGATATATCCGCAACGAATACGTTTGTTATGAATGATGGTTTGAGCTACAAAGGGTTGATCAATGTAAAGAAATTGATCGGTATT
>JAPHUJ010000082.1 GCA_026193735.1 Sulfurovum sp. | reverse complement strand
CTTTCATAGGACGGATAGCTTTAATGTTACCTGGTGTTTTACCTACCATGTCTTTTGCTTCTTGACCTACAGCAAGAATACGCTGTCTGCCATGCTTATCGTATTGTATAGCAACAACTGAAGGCTCGTTAATACTGATACCTTGTCCTTTAACAAGCACAAGTGTATTTGCTGTTCCTAAATCGATGGCTAAATCGTTAGAAAACATTCCTAATAATCTTTTAAACATTCATATATCCTTTTTTGTACTACTGGTTTGTATGCAGTTATGCTGTTTTTTTGTTCTTTATGTACAAAGGTTTTGCACCTGATTCAACTACTTCATTTGTGATAACTACTTCATATCCGCTAAGTTCAGGTAACTCATACATGATATCTAGCAGTATCTCTTCAAGTATAGAACGCAAACCTCTTGCTCCTGTTTTTCTGTCTAATGCTTTTTGCGCGATCGATGAAAGTGCATCTTCGTCAAAGCTAAGCTTAACATCATCAATTTCAAAGAGTTTTTGATACTGTTTAAGCAGTGAATTTTTAGGTTCGATCAAGATACGAACCATATCTTCTTTACTGATCTCACCTAGTGTAGCCAGTACATGTAGGCGTCCGATAAGTTCAGGGATGAGTCCATAAGAAACAAGGTCATCTGCTTCTACCAAGTGAAGAAGGTTTTGTTCTTCTTTCTTAGAACGCTTCTCTTGACCAAATCCAAGTGTGTTTGCTCCAAGTCTTCTTTTAAGGATGTCATTCAACCCGTCAAATGCACCACCACAGATGAAAAGTATATTTGATGTATCTATTTGTATAAAGTCTTGGTTAGGGTGTTTACGCCCACCTTTTGGTGGGATATTCACCACTGAACCTTCGATGAGTTTAAGCAAGGCTTGCTGTACACCTTCACCAGAAACATCACGTGTAATAGAACGATTTTCACCCATTCTGGCTATTTTATCAACCTCATCTATGAAAACGATACCTTGTTCTGCCCGCTGAGGGTCACCATCAGCAGCCATAAGTAGTTTTGTAAGTATATTTTCTACATCTTCACCAACATACCCGGCCTCAGTAAGGTTTGTTGCATCCGCTATAGCAATAGGCACGTTTAAAAATCTGGCAATTGTTTGTGCCAAAAGTGTTTTTCCTGAACCTGTAGGACCGACAAGAAGTACATTTGATTTAGCGATCTGTGTATCATCATCAATGTTGTCTTTAAATATACGTTTATAATGATTATACACAGCAACAGAAAGTGTTTTTTTCGCTTTTTCTTGACCAATAACATAGTCATCAAGTAGGGCATTTATCTCTTTCGGTGTGTAAAGCGTCTGCGTACCTAAGTCTGCTTGTGCATCTTCCTGCTCTTCTTCTCCAAAAAGGATCTTATAGGCAGAGATAACACAGTTTGAACAGATATAGGCATTTTCACCGGCGATGAGTGGATTCTCTTCAGTCTCTTTTGCTTCACAAAAGCTACATGCTTTAGTTGTCATTTTTTATCCTCATTCGTTTTTGTTCTTGTAAATGGAATACCTCTTTTCGAAGCCATAATAAATTCACAAAGTTGTTTTACATTTTCTGAACTCGTACTCTCAAAAATACGTTGTGCTACTTCCTGTAGTGGATTACCCTGTTCAAAGAGTTCTCTGTAGGCTGTTTTGAGCGCATTTATTTCTTCTCTCTCTATATGTCTGCGTAAACCGGTAAGATTGAGTCCTCTTAAACTTGCACGGTTGCCTTCTGCCAAACAGAAAGGAGGAATGTCCTGGGCCAAAGCACTGGCACCGCCTATCATTGCATAGTCCCCAATACTTACAAACTGATGTATGGGAGTAAGTCCACCGATGACGACATGGTTGCCTAATTCTACATGACCTGCAAGTGTTGCACCGTTTGCGAGGATACAGTTATCTCCGATGATGACATCATGCCCAAGGTGAACATAACCCATAAGAAGGTTACCGTTCCCTATCTTGGTTACAGAACCTCCACCTTCCGTACCCGGATTGAGCAGTGTAAACTCTCTGATGGTATTGTTATCACCTATAATGAGTTCTACATGTTCCCCATGAAATTTCAAGTCCTGAGGTATAGTTCCCACAGCAGCGTAGGAAAATATACGGTTACCTTTACCAATCGTTGTATGTCCTTCGATAAGAGCATGAGAAGCCACAGTGGTATTGTCGCCTATCTTTACATTTGCACCGATGTAGGCAAAAGGTCCCACAGATACATTGTTCCCTAAGATAGCACCATCTTCTATGACTGCG
>JAPHUJ010000253.1 GCA_026193735.1 Sulfurovum sp. | reverse complement strand
GATCTGAAAGCACCGTTGGTGTTTGGGAATTTTAAATAGTAATTTCTGGCTTTTTTAATTTTGAATGATTGTCTCTTCATTTGGACTGAGGCATTGTTTCTCTCTTTCTTTTTTTAGAAAAAAGAAGCAAACAATCGTCGTGGCTCTCGAATCGCTTCGCTTACGAGGGCATTCGCCACGACAATGTTTTATTTATTAGCTACAGTGTCCGCCACCACAACAACCACCAGCTGAAGCCTCTTGAGGTTTCATACTTACTTCTATATTGAAATTTTGTCCGTCTTCACTAAGTGTGAACAGGTGTTTTTGGCAAAATTTTTGATTCATATGGCTCTCCATAAGTCTTGCTTGTAACAGTGCATCATCTTTTGACTCGAAAGTCATATTGTTATCATACGCGCTTCTTTTGAAACATCCGCACTCTTTATCGACGTTAATTGTAAACATTGTAAATCCTTTTGATATAATTTGTCAGATATTAACAAGAGTTACTTAATTTTAAGCCTAATTAGGATAAATTTTATCTTAATTAGTGAATAAGGGCCGTTTTATGACAATAAAGTATGATAGAGAAGAGATAGAAAGTGTATGTACCTACTGTGGTGTAGGGTGTGACATCACCGGTGTGGTAGAAAACAATAAGATCGTAAAGATCTATGCACAGAAAGACGGTGTGGTTTCCGAAGGAAATCTTTGTATAAAGGGTAAATACGGTTATGACTTTGTGGATTCTAAAGATCGTATACGTGAACCACGTATTAGAAAAACATTTTTAGAGAAAAACCCTCAAATACAAAATGCTTTCGCATCCAAACTTACAGAGTTTAATGCTGAGTTTATGACTTGTGATCTTGACACAGCCACAAGTATAGCAACGATGAAACTCGATGAGATCAAAAAGAAGTATGGCGGAGATAGCTTCTGTGCCATCGGAGGGGCAAGAACTTCATGTGAATCTGCGTATGCATTTCAAAAGTTTTGCCGTGAGACCATGGACTCTCCGCATGTAGATAACTGTGCAAGAGTATGCCATTCACCTTCACTTAAAGGGATGAGAGCGACCATAGGTGAGGGTGCAGCGACGAACCCTTATAACGACATTTATGAGACAGAATTTATGGTGGTTATCGGTTCAAACACTATGGAAGCACACCCGATCATTTCAAATCGTATCGTATCGATGGCTAGAACACATAATAACTTAGCGATCATCGATGTTCGTGAAACAAAAATGGCAAAATTGGCTAAACACAATTGTGTGATACCTTTTGAATCGAATTTGTTGATCTTAAATATGATGGCGTATGTCATTATAGATGAAGAACTTTATGATCAAAGTTTTATTGATAACCGTACAAAAGGCTTTGATGACTTTAAAGAGAAAATTTTAAATGATCCTTATGCCAACCCTGACTTCTTCAAAGACGTAGAAGGGTATGAGTATTTAGCGAAAATGATACCGAACATAGCAAGAGAATATGCAGTAAAAAAATCGATGATATTTTGGGGACTTGGTATCACTCAAAACTTAGATGGTTCACATGCCGTTATGGCTATAACACACTTGGCATTGATGACTGGTAATGTGGGAAAAACGGGGGCAGGGCTTATGCCTCTTCGTGGACAGAACAATGTACAGGGTGCTTGTGATATGGGTTGTTTACCATATTTCGCACCAGATTATCAGAAGCCAAAAGTTGAAGGACTTATGACGCCTCAACTAATGGATGCAATGTTAGATGGACGTATTAAGGCTTTACTCAACATGGGAGAAGACATTACACATATTCACCCAAATATCAACAAGATCGATAAAGCTATGGATATGTTAGAGTTTGTGATGGTACAAGAATTGTTCATGACAGATGTAACTAAAAAAGCAGACATCGTGATAGGGGTGAAGTCAGCGTATGAAAAAACAGGTGTTTATGTGAATGCCATGAGAAGACTGCACCTTTCTCAGCCTTTGGTGAAAAGTGATCTTCCAGATGACTGGGAAGTACTTACCCAGATGGCAGAAAAACTGGGGGATGGTGAAAACTTCGACTTTAAAACCTCTGAAGATGTGTGGAATGAAGTAAGAGTGGTTGCACCGAGAAGATTTTCAGGCGCTGACTACTACAGACTGGCTCGTCACAGAAAAAGAGGCATGCAGTGGCCGATCTACCATGAAGATACACCTATTCTTCATTTACTTGACTTCCGTACAGATGATGGACTTGGAAAGTATGTCTATAAGCAGTATGAACCTCGTGGTATGGTGCAGGAAATACTTGATAAAAAATTCTATAAGGATTCATTGGAAGGATATTACTTGACAACAGGGCGTACTTTAGCGCACTATAACAATGCAGCGCAAACGAAACAAACTGATAAGTTATGGAGTAAATACGATGAAGATATGCTTCTCGCACCACTGGAAGATGAGGGAAAACTTGGTGATAGAGTTATCTTACGTAGTGAATATGGTGAAAGTGAAGCACTGAGCGTAAGATATACAGATAAAGTGAAGTCAAGAACACTATTTTGTACCTTCCATCATGCAGCAAGTAGACTTAATGCACTCTTTGGTGATGAGTGCGATGAACTCATTTTGACAGCGCGATTTAAGTCTGTTAAAGTAGATATCCTTCCTGTGGGTGATGAGGTGGGTTGCGGATAATGCAACGTGAACTCCCTAAAAAATATGGTGACGAGAGTGAGACTTTTGCCACACGTTTTTTAGAACAGGAAGGGTTTCTCATTGTTGAACGTAATTACTTTGCACGTAAGCTTGGAGAGATAGACATCATCGCAAGTCGTGATGATGTTTTACACTTTATAGAAGTGAAGAGTGGTAAAGCTGACTTCGACCCTGTGTATAATATCACTCCTTCCAAGCTTCGAAAAGTCATAAACTCCGCACATTATTACATGAAAACAAAAAACTTGGATGTGGCATTTAGTATTGATGCCCTTATCTTGCGATATGATGAGGTAGAGTTTATAGAAAATGTAACGCTTTAGTGTTTTATTAGGTATAATTCTTCATATTATCTAAAGGGTACAGCGATGAAACTCTCCACTTCGCAACTAGAACAGTTTAACAGAGACGGTTTTCTTGTGTTGCGCCATTTTGCTGATCATGAGTTATGTGACACTATTTTAGAGTTAGCCAAAGTACATTTAAAACATAAAATCCCTCCTATCGAAACTGAGTCTGAATATGTAGGCCAGGATAAAGAAGAACTTAGAGTCACAGTACGTAGACTAAGACAAGTGTATCAACGGGATATCGTGTTTAAAACATGGATGGAAAATGAAGAGATACGTCCGATCTTAGAACAAGTACTGGAAGACACACCGGTACTTACTTTGGCCCACCATAATTCTATTATGACCAAAATGCCTCATACATCTACAGAGACTTCGTGGCATCAGGATATCAGATACTGGAACTATGAGAATGACAATCTTGTCAGTGTATGGCTTGCACTTGATGAGGAGTATGATGAAAATGGTGTCTTGGAATTTATCCCTGGCAGTCATAAAATGCAATTTTCTGCAGGGCAGTTTGAAGGCAAACAATACTTTTCCTGCACGCCGCCAGAAAATAAAAAATTGATAGAAACGAAAACCAGTACGATATTACACAAAGGTGATGTGGTACTGTTTCACGGAAGGCTGTTACATCGTGCTAATAAAAATACGACAGATAAGGCAAAAATTTCTTTTGTTTATACGGTTAAAGGAAAGAGAAATAAATCTATAGAAGGCACGCGCTCTTCTCGATATCCAGAAATCAGCTTGGAGCAAATATAAATAAGAGTCTTTTTATCCTAAATGTATATAATTAGAACAAAAGTATAAAAAATTTTAAAAATATAAGCTATAACAATAGTTTTTATAAGAAATTAGGTTATACTATTTCTATTAAATATAAAATAAAGGAATAAATATGGCAAAATATGTAGAATTAACAAACGACAACTTTGATGCGACTATCGCAGAAGGTATAACTATGGTGGACTTCTGGGCTCCATGGTGTGGACCTTGTAGAATGATCGCTCCAGTTATCGAAGAACTTGCAGAAGATTTTGACGGTAAAGCGACTATCTGTAAAGTAAACACAGATGAGCAACAAGATATTGCAGTAAAATATGGTATCAGATCTATCCCAGCAATTCTTTTCTTCAGAGATGGCGAAATGGTAGACCAAATGGTAGGTGCAGCTTCTAAAGACGCATTTGCAGAAAAAATTAACGCACTACTCTAAGTTATGCATAAAAAGAGGGTGTCATCCCTCTTTTTAACACTTCAGTCATATCTATATTTAGATAAAATCTCCTAAAATTTTTAACCAAGTATTTTCATTGTATAATAAGTACTATTTGCTTAAATATTTTACTTTTTTAAAGGAATAATAAATGTTAGATTGTGCAATCATCGGTGGAGGTCCTGCGGGACTTACAGCAGGACTTTATACAACACGTGGCGGACTTAAGAATGTGACGTTATTTGAGATGGGTATGCCTGGTGGGCAGATCACTCAAAGTTCTGAGATAGAAAACTATCCCGGATTTTTTGAACACGATAAAACAGGTATGGATTTTATGGACACTTGGCAAAAGCAGTGTTTTCACTTTGGTCTCAAGCATGAGATGAAAAAAGTAGAACGTGTGGCGAAAACAGGTGAACATTTTACTGTGACACTTGAAGGCGGTAGTACTGTAGAAGCGATGACTGTCATCGTATGTACAGGATCTGTACCTAAAAGGGCAGGATTCAAAGGTGAAGATGAATACTTCGGGAAAGGCGTGAGTACCTGTGCTACTTGTGATGGTTTCTTTTATAAAGACAAGCCCGTGACTGTTCTGGGTGGTGGAGATACAGCTTTAGAAGAGGCATTTTACCTCTCTAACATCTGTTCAGATGTGTATGTAGTTCATCGTCGTGAGGAGTTTAGAGCTGCACCTCCGACATTGGACAGAGTCATGAGAAAAAGCAACATTCACCTTGTGACTAACTCAGTCATAGAAGAAGCAGTAGGTGATGCAATGGGCTTATCTGGTGTGAATATCAAAAACAATGATGGCACTATCACACATATGGACAATACAGGACTTTTTGTTTTTGTTGGGCATAATGTAAGAAATGACGTACTCAAAGATGAAAAAGGTGAGTTCATTTGTAAGATGAATGACTGGGGTCAGGTCATCGTAGATCTGAGTATGAAAACATCAGTACCTGGGCTTTTTGCAGCAGGTGATATGCGTATAGAAGCACCTAAGCAAGTGGTTTCAGCAGCAGGTGATGGCTCAATAGCTGCACTTCAAGTAATTTCATATATTCAAGAACAAGCGTAAGGAAACAAAATGGCAAAAGTGGGTATTGTAGGTAGTACAGGTAGAGTGGGTAATCTTCTCATAGACAGTCTTTTACATGACAAAGATTTACCTTTAAGCGCAGTGCATGTATTTGATGAACTTAAAAGAGATTTGCCTTCAGATGTTTTAGTGACGAACAGTATGAGAATATTACTTGAAAACTGTGATGTTATCATTGACTTCTCTGCTCCTGAAGCAACTCAGGAACTTTGTGAGGCAGCACTTGAAAATCCAACTGCACTTGTCATCGCAACAACAGGGTTTACTGAACATCAGCAAAATCTCTTAAAAGAAGCTTCAAAAGAAATGCCGGTTCTTTATGCTTCAAATATGTCAGCAGGTATCGCACTGCTTAAACAATTGGTAGAACAGGTGTCAGCTACACTTAAAGATTTTGATATTGAGATCGTAGAACAGCATCATAGACATAAAGTAGATGCACCGAGTGGTACAGCGTTAACACTGGGTGAATTTGCAGCCAAGGGTCGTGGTCTAGACCTGGATGCAGTACGTGTAAGCGGTAGAGATGGACAGATAGGTGCGAGAACAAAAGACGAGATAGCAGTTATGGCTCTTCGTGGTGGTGACATCGTAGGACGGCATACCGTTGGTTTCTACAATGATGGTGAGTTTTTAGAGCTTAACCATACGGCAACCAGTAGAGAAACGTTCTCTAAAGGTGCTATAAGAGCTGCCAAATGGGTAGTAAATCAAGAGAGTGGTCTTTACTCTATTAATGATTGTTTAGGAATTTAATATGTGTGCAATAGTTGGTGTTTTCGGTGCAAAAAAAGCTTCTACTGTAGCGTATTATTCGCTCTTTTCTATGCAGCATCGTGGACAAGAAGCTACAGGTATTTCTGTAGCCAATGGTGAGCGGATTTCTATCTATAAAAAGCGTGGTATGGTGTCAGATGTCTTTTCTCAAACTACGCTTGACAGTTTAACAGGTGGATGTGCTGTAGGGCATAACCGTTACTCAACAGCAGGTAGTGAATCTGCCGGAGATGCACAGCCTGTCTTTGCCAAGTATAAACTTGGAGAGATATCAGTCGTGCATAATGGTAACCTTATCAATAAACATGAAGTAAGAAATGAATTGATAGACAGGGGTGCTATTTTTCAAACAGATATGGATACGGAAAACATTATTCATCTCATAGCAAAATCTCAGCAAGATTCTTTGGTAGACCGCATTAAAGATATGCTCACAAAGATAGAGGGTGCATATTGTTTGGCGATACAAAGTCGTTCTAAAATGTTTGTGATCCGTGACCGTTTTGGTATTCGTCCTCTCAGTCTTGGTAAACTAAAAGACGGAGGATATATCGTAGCTTCTGAGACATGTGCATTTGATTTGGTAGGGGCTGAGTTTATACGTGATGTAGAACCTGGAGAGATGCTTATCTTTGAAGAAGGCAAAGAACCTAAGTCAGAAAAAGTGTTTGAACCAGACTATCATCCATGTGCTTTTGAATATATTTATTTTGCCAGACCGGACTCCACTATAGATGGTAAAAATGTGTATGAAATGCGTTTAGAAATGGGGAAAAGACTAGCTAAAGAGACACCTGCAGAGGTAGACCTTGT
>JAPHUJ010000166.1 GCA_026193735.1 Sulfurovum sp. | reverse complement strand
TTTTCTTTTGCAGATAATCATAGATAGCTTTTACTTCTTCATCCGTAAGATAATAACGAGGCATAATTTCATGATAACTGCTTAGTGCTCTGATCATATTACTAAGTGTATCTTTACGTATGTCTGAACCTTTTAGTTCTTGTTTACCATGTATATCACGAAATTCAACGATGGTTTTACCTTCACCGCTTTTTCCATGGCATTCAGAACAACTTACACCTCTAGGGTTTGCATAAAGCATTTCACCATATTCATAATGTGAGATAAAGTCTTCCTGTCCCCATAACATTAAAGGCAATAACATCCACAATCGTTTCATGATAGCACCTCTCTTTACTCCACTACAGGGCAAAACTGCGTTGCCTAAAGTATTTTTGATATAATACCTTAAAAAATATAAGGGCACTCTATGCAACTCATCGATGGTAAATCCTTAGCCAAAAAAGTTCAAACTACAGTAGCTAAGGAAGTAGCAAAGCTCAAACAAGAAAAAAACATCGTTCCTGGACTTGCGGTGATCCTCATAGGCGACGATCCTGCAAGTCATGCCTATGTTAAGATGAAAGCAAAAGCGTGCGAAAATGTAGGATTTTACTCTATCACTCACAGTATGCCTGATACTATCTCTCAAGATGAGATCATAGCGACCATAGAGATGATGAACAGTAATCCTCGTATAGATGGGATCTTGGTACAGCTTCCTTTACCTAAACATGTAGATACTGACAAGATACTTGAAGTCATAGACCCTAAAAAAGATGTTGATGGTTTTCACGCCTACAATGTTGGACGTTTGGTTACAGGACTCGATAGCTTTGTTGCATGTACGCCTCTAGGAGTCATGAAAATGTTTGAAGAGTACCATATAGACCTCAGAGGAAAAGATGTATGTGTGGTCGGTGCGAGTAACATCGTAGGAAAACCTATGGCTTCTTTACTTCTCAATGCAGAAGCAACCGTGACCATTACACATATATATACGAAAGACCTCAAAGCACATACAAGTCAAGCCGATATCGTTGTAGTTGGGGTAGGTGTGCCAGGGCTTATCACAGAAGATATGGTGAAAGAAGGTGCTATCGTCATAGACATAGGTATCAACCGTATAGCGGATGGTTCGCTTGTTGGTGATGTAGACTTTAAAAATGTAAGTCCTAAATGTTCTTTCATCACACCGGTACCAGGCGGTGTTGGTCCTATGACCATAGCAATGCTTTTGAGCAATACGCTAAAATCTGCAAAAGCGAGAGCATAAATGAAAAAAGTTTTACATGGTTTTAGTCGTTTCGCAAGTTCATGGACAGGGACGGTCATTATTGTACTTGTTCTTATCTTCTTTGTTGCTCAGTCTTTTGTCATTCCATCAGGATCGATGAAAAGAACACAGCTTATTGGCGACTTTTTATTTGCTAAAAAGTTTTCTTATGGTATCCCTACCCCTCACCTTCCATGGTTGGAGATTCCTCTTTTACCAGATTTTAACGGAAATGGTCACCTCATAGAAGGTCCTAGACCTCAAAGAGAAGACATCGTTATTTTCCGTTATCCCAAAAACAACAAAATACACTATGTAAAACGTTGTGTTGCTGTAGGCGGAGATGAACTTCTCTATGCAAATAAGAAATTACTTATACACTTCCATGAAGGGGATGAGTACATAAAAGCGAATTATCCTCTCCAGAAGATAGTCTTACTTAGAGGTAAACTCTGGGTAGAAAATCCTTATATGGACAAATACCCGGGTATACAGTATGCACCAGAAGGTATGAATATATTTGAAGTACTTCTACGTTATTACGAATACAACAAAGAGATAGATGTAACGCCTGTATATGTAGATGGCCTTGATGCACCGACACATGAGATAGCAGGGAAAGGTATCAATGCACTTTATGCAAAAGTAGAGGAAGACCATTTCTATATGATAGGTGATAACCGTGATAACTCTAATGACAGCCGTTTTTGGGGTGCTGTACCGTACAAACTTATCGTAGGGAAACCTTGGCTTATCTATATGAGTTTGGAGCACCGCTCATACGAAAGTGTACTCAATGGTGATGAGTATGGCGGAGGGAAAGACAACGCAAGTCTTAAACGTTTATGTGGTGACATCGCCATCGATACGCAAGCCTGTGAAGAGATTTGGAACAAACAACGTTTTACAGTTCGCTGGGGACGTGTAGGAAGACGCATTCTGTCTATACAAAAAGAACAACCTATAGAGTAAGATCGTACTAGTACGATAAGCTTTCGGCTGAAGACAAGTGGCTAAACCACAGTGCGAGTGAGGCACTAAATGCCGAGTCGTAAAAACTTAACATTGAAACGTATATTATAAGATATAAGGAAACACCGTGAAGAAATTTTATATTGCAACAGACCATGCAGGATATGCCCTTAAAGCGTATGTAAAAGATTTTG
>JAPHUJ010000278.1 GCA_026193735.1 Sulfurovum sp. | reverse complement strand
TTCTACACAAAGAGAAACCATCTCGTATACCTTCTCAAATCCTTCAAAGCCATTAAAAAAGTAAGGGTCAGGCACATCTTCTCCCTGAAATTCTCCAAAATCACCTAAAAGATAGACATTGTTAAATCCAAAAGCTTCCATATCTGCCTTGTTCTGTCTGTCCATCGCTACAACATACTTAAAAGATGTGATGTCATCTTTTGTGATGACACGTGAATGTTGTTGGCTGATGTCTATATCATATTGTTTAGCGACTTTGATGGAGTTGTCGCAAGGTGCTTCACCTGTATGCCACGAGCTAGTACCTGCAGAGTCTATGAAAAGTTCAAGTTTTTTTGTATTGATGATATGCTGTGCGACACCATGAGCCAATGGACTACGGCAAATGTTACCTAAGCATACAAATAAAATACGATTCATAATTTTCCTTTTATTTCTATAGTGTACAATACCAAAAATATTAGGATGTCATGATGAAAAGAGCAATAACATTATTATTTATACTGACTGTAATGTTAAGTGCCAAAGATTATACGAAAAATCCAGAGACTATAAAATGTATGGATGAATTGGTTCAAAAGTATGATTTTAAAAAAGATGAACTTGAGAAACTTTTCTCAAATGTAACAGTCCAGGATTCAGCCCTTCGTGCATTTCGTCCAAGGGTAACCAAGAAACAAACACCTCAACAGATAGCCGCATTGAAAAAACGTTATCCAAAATATGGTGCATGGGATCGTTATTCAAAACATAAACTCAGTTTTTCTCGTGTACAACAAGGCGTAGATTTTATAAAACGCTATCAAGAGACATTTGAAAAAGTTGAAAAAGAGTATGGTGTACATATGGTGTATTTGGCAGCCATTATCGGTATAGAAAGTGCGTATGGGGCCAATGTGGGGAAGTACCCGGTATTTGATACTTTGAGTACTTTAGCCTTTGAAAAAAATAGAAGAAATAAATTCTTTAAAAAGGAATTGATAAAGTTTCTGCATCTTTCCAAAACAGAAAAATTTAACCCTAAAAATGTGTATGGTTCTTATGCGGGTGCCATAGGTCTGGGACAGTTTATGCCGAGTAACTATGAAGCGTATGGGGTTGACTTTAATGGTGACGGGAGAGTGACACTTCAGAAACCTGAAGATGCCATCGCAAGCATTGCGAACTACTTTAAAAAGAATGGTTGGCGTAAGGGTGAACCTGTTGCGACAAGGGTAGGGTATGAAGGAATGCGATTCAAGGCCTATAAAACGGGCTACAAAACAACCTATAACCGTTCCGCTCTTATAGGGATCGCGCCAAAAGAGAAGTGGGACTATAAAGACAAGGTCCGTCTCATAAAGCTCAATAAAAAAATGTATGATGAACTTTGGTATGGTACAAAAAACTTTTTTGTGATCACACGCTATAATCACAGTGCCTATTATGCAATGTCTGTGCATCAATTGGCTTTAAAAATCGCAGCTAAAATGAAAGAGTAACAGTTATGAAGATCAATGTAATCATTATCGATAAAAAAGGGAAAGACAATTTATATGCAGGTTTAATAGAGCATTATAAAAAGATAGCAAAACCTTTTGCAAAAGTTGAAGTCATCGAAGTGTTTGATAAAGAGATAGCTAAAGCACAGGATATATCACCCGAAGCTGCTCAAAAATCATACACAAAGGCATTTGAAAAGTATTTGGATTCTGGTATAAATATAGCGCTGGATCCTTCTTCTAAAGAAGTAAATAGTCATGATTTTGCAAATCTACTTAAGAATAGCGTTCAAATAAATCTCTTCATAGGCGGTGCATACGGCTTTGAGAGGGATTTTTTAACTAAATGTAATAATGCTATATCATTTGGTAAAATAACGCTTTCACATAAACTTGTGAAAGTTGTTTTGATGGAACAGATATTTAGAGGTCTGACCATCAACAATAACCACCCATATCATAAATAGGAAAACCTTGATGTTAACAGAAATAGAGTTAAATGACTTTCAAAACAAATTACTAGACAGAAGAGTGCAGATAGAGAAAAACCTTAAGGGTACAGCACTTGAATTAGAGGGAATGAGAGAACTTGAATTGAATGATGAGGGTGATTATGCTGCTGCATCTGCAGAAACTATTGTAGATAGTGCTATTTTGATACAACAACGCAAAGAATTAAACGAAATTGAACTTGCTTTAGATAAAATAAAAGTAGGAACTTTCGGTATATGTGAAATGTGTGAAGAGCCTATAGGCAGAGGACGCTTAGCAGTAAAAAACTTTGCACGTTTTTGTATCACATGTCGAGAGATCAGTGAAAAAGGAAAAAAATAGATTTTCTATTTTAAAGCAACAGGTTACGCATTACGCAAACTTACTTTGTTGCTAACATAAAGAAAGGGATAAAATGAGACTTGGTCTGTATATTTTTGCTACTCTAGTGTTGATGGCAATTGTTGCTGCGTTTACTTATACGGTTAATCCAAACCATTATACAGTAGAGATGATGGGGATTAATTTTAGTTTTCCGGTTGCTGTTTGGATAGTGTCACCTATGGCGATTTTGTTGATATTTACATTGGTACATATGTTTTTTTATGGTTTGAAAAATTATTTTATGCTTAAAAAATGGCAAAAAGATACAAATACTTTAGAAGATGCACTCTACTGGTCCCTTGTGAATGAGCCAAAAGAGCAAAAATATGGTATAGATGCTTTAGGTAGCTCTGCTCTACTGTTAGGAAAAGCATCTTTGACTGTTTCTGATAATGTGGAAGGATTGACTTCGAGGCTTTCACGGGTTGTCAATATTATACAGAAGATCAAAAATGGTGAATATGTTGATTTTAAAGAAGAAAAAATGGCTAAAGTCTTTAATGAAGGTAATCCAATTCTAATTCAAAATAGACTGAATCGTTTAGAGTCTGATGATAAATTTATTGAAGACGTTATGAAGTCTACGTCTGAATACTCAAAGGCAGTGCAGACAGAGGCACTTCAGATCTTTGCACGTAAAGAGAATTTTGTAAAAGCACGTAAATATGTTAAAGTTTTTGATGTTAAGAACTTTTTAGTCATGCTTGAAAGAGTAAGTACTCAAGATAACCTTGAACTTACCCCTGAAATACTAACTGACTTTGTAAAATCACTTGATCTTACTTGTCAAGACTTTATTCAAATTGCTTGCGTGACTAAAAAATATTTTAATCCGGAAGAGAATTTGGCACTTTTCAGAAGTTATCAACTTGAAAATGAGAAGGCTCAAAATGCTTATCTCTATCTTTTATTTGAGTATGAATTATTGGAACAGGTTGACATTTATCTTAATGAACATGAAGAACATGAATTTTTGAAATTCAGAGCACTTCATGAGCTTAAGGCACAGCATAACAAATATCAGTTAGAAGATCTCATAGATATAGACTCCATTTGTAAATGAAACTAGACTTTAGTAAACCACTTTACGCTTTAGCCCCTCTTGCGGGCTTTACAGACCTTCCTTTTCGTTCCGTTGTTAAGAAATTTGGTGTTGACCTTACTGTTTCTGAGATGATAAGCTCCAATGC
>JAPHUJ010000198.1 GCA_026193735.1 Sulfurovum sp. | reverse complement strand
TTGGAAAGATTAAAAAAAGAAGAGCCTGAAATATATGATTTAATGTATGAAACGCTTAATAAGTACTATGAACTTGATGGGGGACATACTATAGAATATCCTATTGATTTTGTACGTGAAATTCTGAAGATATATCAAAAAGGCATTCCTGCCAAAAAAGTGTATGAGTGTTATGCTAAAGGGCTAAAACATCCTTGTCGTGATGCCTAAATTATAAGAACTTTTAGAGATATAAGAATTCTATGGAAAATTTTATTTTAATACTATTGGCTATTGTCATCGGATACGGGTTAAATAGACTACGCATCTTTCCTGAAGAAGCAGCCGCGATATTAAATAAATTTGTAATATTTATTTCTCTTCCGGCTATGATATTGTTGCAGATACCTAAACTTTCATTTTCTATGGATATTGTTATCCCTGTATTGATTGCCTGGATCGTTATGACAATGACTGCGTTATTGACACTTTTTATCTCCAAAATGCTCCATTTTACAAAGGAAGTGACGGGAGCGTTAATGCTTGTGGCGGTACTGAGTAATACATCATTTTTAGGTATTCCTATCATCAGTGCCTATCTGGGTACAGATACACTGCCTTTTATTTTAGTATATGACCAGATAGGTACGTTTCTGGCGCTTTCAACATATGGTATATTTGTAGCTTCTTATTATTCGAATAAAAGTGAAATTAATTTTCAGATCATGGCAGTAAAAGTGCTCACATTTCCCCCATTTGTTTCATTGATCATTGCACTTTGTTTCATTGGCACACCTTTTCCTGATGTGATTTCAAATGTATTGTCAACTGTAGCAAATACCATCGTACCTATTGCTTTGGTTGCTGTTGGACTGCAATTACAATTAAAACTACCAAGCCATGAAATAAAACCTTTTGGAATAGCACTTTTTATAAAGTTGATCATTGCACCTATGATTGCTATGGTAATAGTGGCAATAGAAGACTGGGAAAATTTGGCTGCAAGTGTATCTATCATGGAAGCAGGAATGGCACCGATGATAACAGCAGGAGCCATGGCATCGTTGTCTGGACTTGCTCCAAGACTTAGTTCAGCCATCGTTGGCTATGGTATACTCATATCTTTTTTTACTACAGCGGTGTTATTTAAATTTATATAGAGTGTAATAAGTGTTTTCATACACAAGAGAGTTGGTACTCCACCATTTTCTCAAAGGGCAGCAAAAAATGATCTAATTTCTTACTCTCTATATGTTCAATATGATGTGTGTTCAAAAGTTTTAATGTACATAAGGTAGATTCCATGGTACTTAAGCAGTAGTCTTTAGGTTGCTCTTTAAAAGTAAATTTTGAAACTTCTGTATGCGTGAAACTGATTTTTTGCAAAGCATCAATATTTGGACTCGCTGCTAAGATGGCTTTTGAACAGGGCCATGTAGAGTCTATAAGAAAAATGACTGTATTTTTTTTCTCTTCTCCTATAGACTCTTCATTTAGATTGATACTTCTTTCATGCGGATACAGCGTGTAACAGATATTTGACGAATTGTTTATAATATTGTTAATGGATGCATGTTTTGTAAAATCAATGCCTATATGAATCTCACAATTTTTCAAAGACAAGTTTGTAAAATGACCTGTACCATTTTTGGTTTTCTTAAACTCTTTTGGATGCATCAAGATGACAAATCGTGTATTTGTTTCGATGGGTGTGATGTATGCGCACATGCATGACGTTTGAGGACGATAGCAGTTGTAACAAATACTTCTATTAGCTTTTTTTATCAATATACTGTCTTTTAAACCAAATATAATACACTGCAACAAGTATAAATCCTATACCTAAAGAAAATGTAATACCTTCCAATGACAAACCCCATTTTGATGCATACCCTATAAACATAGCAGTAGCAACGTTTGAAAGCATGAAGAACATGTCATTGTAAGAGATGACTCTTCCCATATAGTGTGTGTCAGTCTCTTCCTGTATGAGCAGGTACGTGTATGACCATAATGTCGTGATGAAAAATCCTGTGATAAAAAGAGAGATAAGTGCTAGATAAAAGTTGTACTCAAGTGCTGACCAAAACATGATGGCAAGACCTTGCAGGATGAAAAAATAGTGTAGGTTTTCTTTTGAAATGATTTTACTAATGAAAAAAGGACCTATCATTAAACCTAATGCTCTAGTGGCATTCATCCAGCCTATGGCAAGAGGTACGGCTATGAATTCTTTGTATCGGAAGTCTGCAAGCAGGGTGATAAGTGCATCAAAACTGGTAAGGCCTATAGCTGCATGCAGCAAGATGAGATGGAGTATCTTTTTATTTTCGATCAAGTAAGAAAAACCATCTTTAAACATTTTCCAATTTGAATCCGTATGCTGAATTTTTTCAAGAGAGAGTTGCAGACCCAACAGGAGTACTACGGCTATGCTATACAAAAAAGCATCT
>JAPHUJ010000075.1 GCA_026193735.1 Sulfurovum sp. | reverse complement strand
TTTCACCTTAATTTAAATCAAAACGGACTTTTTGTTTTGCCCATACTTTCACTGGATTACCCTTGTATTTTGCAGGGGAAAAACGCCAGTTTCTTACGCCTCTAAGCGCTACAGCATCAAAGATACCTACTGGACTTGATGCAATGACTTTAGCCAACTCCACACTTCCATCTTTGGCGATAAGAAGATTGACAATGACATACCCTTTGATATGTTTTTTAGCTGCTTCTTTTGGATACTCCATTGCTGTACGTGAAAGGACTCTTGGTTTTGTATCTACTGTTCCCTCACTCATAGCCGCATCTGCAGATATATCACCCAAAATATTCTTTGCATTACCGCTAATATCCCCTGAGGTAAACTCTGGGATATCCATAGCTATGCCGCCAAGCATAGAACTTAGATCTGGCAGTGGTGCTTTAGGTTGTGCTTTTTTTGGTTTAGGTTTAGGCTTTGGCTTAGGTTTTTTTACCTCTTGAAGTTGTTTTTGCATCTTCACATAACGCATAGGCTCTTTAACTTTCTCTTCTTTTTTTGTCACCTTTGCATTAAAAGAAACAACAAGAAGTATCATGAGTGCTGCACCTGAAATCATCGCCAAAAGAGCAAAAGATTTAGCCTTTTTTCTTTTGAATTCTTCTCTAGCCATAGTGGGTTATCCCATCTCTTTAGAGGTTGAAACTGCTACATCTTTTGCACCAGACATACGACACTCATCTACAACATCAATAAGTGTTTCTACCGGGATAGTTTCGTCTGAAATAACCAATACGGCTTTTTCTGTTGCAGTACGAAGAATATCCCTAAGTTTACTTTGTATAGCCCACAATTGTACAGGTTGATTATCGATATAAACTTGTCCTTTCTCATCTATGTATACACGTACAACTTTAGAATCTGCTTTGCTGGCAGATGCAGCAGAAGGACGGTTAAGATCTATTTTCATATCTTTTACAAATGTAGTGGTTACCATAAAAAAGATCAATAAGATGAAAACCATATCAATAAGTGGTGATACATCTACATTCTCTACATCTTGTTTTCTTGGTCTAATTCTCATGTGAGTCCTTCGTGCATATAATGTCTGTCATTTGTTCAAATTCAAGTTCAAAGCGTTCAGCTTTTTTGTCTAATACCCGTCCCAGGATAAGTCCAGGAACAGCTACTACCAAACCTAACTCTGTGGTAAAGAGTGCTTTGGAAATACCGCCAGATATACTGGCGCCCTGTGAGAACATCGAGCTATTTTGCAATGCATCAAATGTTTCTATCATTCCTATAACTGTTCCAAGCAATCCTATAAGCGGAGCAAGTACTATAATCGTTTTTACAAGTACCGAATAACTGCTTGTATCAATATAATATGGAAACAACGCACCATGTATATGTTGCCTACAGTTTGCACCTATGGCTTTGGCATCTTTTGCTGCTTGCAAAGCATCGGCTACAGCATGATCCAACATACCCCGCATCGCTTGAGCTTCACCTCTTTTTTCATGTTTATTGATGAGACGGCGTATATTTCCCTTCGTTCCTCTTCTCAAGATGAAGTATCGATACCCTAGTCCATACCAAAGAAAGAGGTTGAGTACAAAAAGTACCCACATCACTAAACCCCCGGTATTCATAAGGTCAATAAATCTTTCGATATGTTCAAATGGTGCTACCATCTTAAGCTCTATGTTTCTCGTAAAGATTCACAATATGCAATGCACTTTGCTCCATAGAGTCTTTTATGTTTTGTGCCCACCCCGAAAGCAGGTTCCCAAGTAAAAGAAGTGGAATTGCTACTATAAGCCCTAACATTGTGGTGACGAGTGCTGCAGATATACCACCTGAGAGCAGTTTAGGATCTCCTGTACCAAACTCTGTGATAACGTCAAATGTTTCTATCATTCCGGTTACCGTACCAAGAAGGCCCATAAGTGGTGCAACGGCTGCAATAACAAGCACGAAATTACCAAATCTGTCTATCTGACTACTTTCATTTAGAATGTTTTCCATGATGATATCTTCAACATGTTCTCTATTTTTAGTGATGTTTCTAAGTGCTGACTTGATAACTCTCGCTGTAGAACCTTCGTACTCTTTGATAGCATCAAGCGCTTCATCTCCTTTACCACTTTCAACTTTTTTTACTACAATGTCACTGATTTCATATACGTTTGAACCTGCCTTTAACAGCTTAAGTATCCTAAAAATTAAAAGAAGAAGACCAAATGCACCGAGAATTAAAATAATGTATCCTATTGTTCCCCCACCTTCTACGGTGTCCGCGATAGTTTTTTCTTTCATATAATCTATCTCTTTGTCAAGGTTTTCATAAGTAAAGATATCTATATTCTCTCTCATTTCTTTTGCAAAAAGTGCTTTCGCATCATCTGATGATCCTACAGCATTCCAAAGCTTGTATGTACCGTTACCTGCTGGTGCCAATGCCCCTGTAGCTTCTGCTGAAATACCATATGCTGCAATATTACCTACTTTTACAATGTCACCTTCCACGCGTTTACCATCTGGAAGATAAAACTGGCCTTTCCCATTTTGTAGTGACGAGAGTTTTACGTAAAGTGTACCTGCATCCGAAAAAGCTTTAGTGAGTTTATCTATGTCTGCCGTTGTATTAGATTCTGAAACTTTCACACCATATTCATCAAGCGTAAGACGTGCCTGGTTAAGCACATTTCCTGTAATGTCCGAATTCTCTTCTGAATCACTTAGTTTTTTTGCCAACCTTGAAAGTTTTTCTTTATCTATATCTACTTTTTTATTTAGATCAAGTAATGTTTGTTGTAGATCTACTACTTTCTCTTTGGCTTTTAACAAGTCTAGATCATGTTGTGTAATATCTATTGCAAGTCTTGCCTCAAGCTCTGCTTTTTGGGCTTTAAGAAACCCATACTCTTTTTGATATGCATTGCTAAGTTCACTTGCATTAACAGTTGTTGCAAGTATCAATAATGTGCTGATAGCTAAAAATATTTTTTGCATTAGTTAACTCCTTTTAGTAACAGCGCATTTGGTAATGTAAAATACCCTGTTCTTATCTGTTTTTGTAGAGCATCGAACAGTTTAATGATCTGTGTTCTTTGTGTTTCCTCAGTGACAGTGACATACTTGTATACTTTCCCTTCTTGCTTCACGTAACCTACTTTATCATCCAATGTAGCAAAGAACATCATCACTGAACCGATTTTTGCGATCTTTGCGATCTTCGCTTCATCATTAACTGTGATCTCTTGCTTGAAAAGTCCTATTTCTTTAGTAAGACGCAGTGCATCATCATAACTTGCCCAGGTAAGAGCAAGTGCTTTTTCTTGTATGATGTCACCATTTTTCAAGTCAGTTTTTATCTTTGTCAAAGCAGCCAATCTATCTTCTAGTTTAAACGGAATACCTGCTTTTATCTCTGTAGCCAAAGAAGTAAGTGCTTCATAGATCATCGGTTTAATGTCTTTACTGCTGCTACCTATCGCTTTGAGTTCAGCTTCTACTTTCTCAAGATTTTGAGCAGTAAGTTTAAGTGAAGTTTCCTGTCTGTTGATCTGCGCTTCGTTGTCAGAAATTTGAAGTGAGTATGACTTCATCTGAGATTTGTAAGCATCTTTATTTTCATCTATTTTCGTATAGAGAGATTCTACATCTGCTCTAAGTTTCATAATAGACTCAACCATATTCTCATCGTTCTGAGCATAAAGGCCAGAATTAAAAAGTGTGCCACATACTATTATGCTAAGTAACGACTTATTTCTCATTATCATCATTGATACTCCAGTGTAAATTAATTTCGCGATAGTAATAATATTTGGTAATAAATTGGTAATATTATGGTTACAAAATGGTAACAATAGTATATTGAGGAGAATGTGTAGAAAGAGGGGGATGGGACCAAACAGATAGATGTCTATCTGTTTGGTAAGAAAAGATTATATCTGAGCGTCAAACAAAGCTTGTGCTTCAGCTGCTTCAAGATCATCATCTGGAGATGTTTTTGCCACTATCGCAGTGTTCGAGCCGGCAAGTACCACATTA
>JAPHUJ010000316.1 GCA_026193735.1 Sulfurovum sp. | reverse complement strand
ATTAGAGCATAAAATTTGCTTAAGGTAGTTGTGTGTTTTCTTCTTTGTTTAGTTCAAAATAAAAACGAACATCCAAGAAGCATTGCGCATAGGTAGACAAAACGAAAATGTAAAGAAATAGTAGATTATATCTTTATAGTGATATTCTTAAGTAAATTATATCATATACGTTTATCATGGCGCTAGGTCACAAGTTTGATTTTGCTATAATAATTTAAAATAATATAAGAGGACATTTATGCTAATAGCACCCAGTATACTTTCTGCTGATTTTGGGCATTTGGCTCGTGATGTTGCGGCCATTTGTGAAGGTGGTTGTGATCTTGTGCATGTCGATGTCATGGATGGGCATTTTGTGCCTAACCTTACGATAGGACCTGTAGTCGTTGCAGCGGTAGCTCAAGCTGCAACCAAACCTTTGGATATTCACCTTATGGTGGAGAACAACTCATTTTTTGTTGATCTTTTTGCACCTTTAAAGCCGGAGTTTATCTCTTTTCATATTGAAGAAGAGAAACATCCCCATAGACTGATACAAAAAATACGTGCGTTGGGTATACGCCCTGCGATCACGCTTAATCCGCACACACCGCCTGAAACCATAGAATTTTTACTTGAAGATGTAGATATGGTACTCCTTATGAGCGTCAATCCAGGTTTTGGCGGACAAAAGTTTATTCCTTCGGTGATAGAAAGAGCGCAACGTCTTAAAGCATTGATAGAAAAGAAAAACCCAAAGTGTCTCATAGAAGTAGATGGCGGAGTGACCGATAAAAATGTAAAAGAGTTAGAAGCAGCAGGCGTCAATGTTGTAGTGGCGGGTTCGTTTGTCTATAATCATCCAGATGGTATAGAAAAAGCAATTTCTGCATTAAAATAAAGGGAAGCATATGAGTCAAAGACGGATCTTCAGTGAGAGGAATTTAAAAGGGACTTTGTTCCTTTTAAAGGAGAGGATAATATGAGAGTAAAAATTTGTGGGATTACCAATTTAAAAGATGCCTTACATGCTGTAGAATGTGGAGCGGATGCCTTGGGATTTGTATTTTATAATAAGTCACCACGTTACATTACGCCAGCAGCAGCGAAAAGAATCATAGATAAACTTCCTCCTTTTGTAGAAAGAGTAGGACTTTTTGTCAATGAAGGTATAGAAACGATAGACACAGTGTGCAGATATTCTGATATTTCACGCGCTCAGATTCATTTTGATGTGGATGAAGAGTCTTTAGATGCTATTGGATTGCAAACTTTACCTGTGGTACGCGTTAAAGGTCCTGAAGATCTAACACGCTTTAAAGATAGATATCGTTTGGTAGATGCTTTTAGTGAAGTATATGGCGGCACAGGAAAACGTCTGAACCTTGAATGGTTCAATGGTGTAGACTGCTCTAAAATGATTTTAGCAGGAGGCTTAACAGCTGAGAATGTAGCCCAGGTAAAACAACTTGGTTTTTACGGTGTGGATGTAAGTTCCGGCGTAGAATTAATTAAAGGTAAAAAAGATCCCAATAAAGTGAAACAGTTTATAGCTAATGCAAAAAGTTTTTGAGGAACTCACAACAGCATTTCGTAAAAATGACGGAGTGTTGCATGAAGAACAATACAAACAGATCGTTACCAAACATACAACACTATTGGAAGATGCTGAAATAATCTTTATTCTTCTTCAAGCTTCTGGCTATCCTATAGAGCAACTAAATGAGGACCACTATAGACTGGAGACATGTTTTACCTCACATGTAGAACAACGTTATTGTGTTATAGACATAGAAACGAATGGCAGTAAACCAGGTACCTCTCAAGTAATAGAGATCGGTGCGGTGATGTTACAGAACGGTAAAGTGATAGACCGTTTTGAAACATTTGTAGAGTGTGCATTTTTACCAGAATATATTACCAAGATCACAGGTATTGAACCCACAGACCTTATAGGAGCTCCTACAAGAAAAGAAGCGTTAACAGCCTTACGTCATTTTATGGGTGATGCTGTATTCGTTGCGCATAATGCACATTTTGATTATAACTTTTTGAATGCCTCTTTTGATAGATTCGGTTTGGGACACATAGGTAACCCCCAATTATGTACGATAGAGTTGGCTAAGCGTACCTTTGAGAGTGAACGTTATGGACTTGCTCATCTTATAGACTTTTTAGGGATAGAGACTGCTACACATCATCGTGCCTTAAGTGATGCTGTATGTGCAGCAGAGGTAATGAGAAAAAGTTTAGAAACACTGCCCGAGTATGTAAAAAGTGCAGATGAATTATTGCGATTCTCTATTTCCAGTAAGAAAGAGAGAAGGATAAAAAAAGAAAAACAGAGTGAGTAAATTTTATTTTTCTTCTCCTAGGATGTGGTGTAAAAAAAGTATCTGTGCAAATACAGCGGCAAAGATATTGACTAAGGGTACATAGTTAAAGAGTGAAGCCAGCATAGCCAAAATCCTTGTTTTCTTCTTTTTTTCTTTAAGGATTTTTTGATCACTTATGAAGAGTGCACCTACATCATAAATGGTGGGTTCTTTGAGTAAGATAGACCATAAATAGAGTAATACTATTTGACCAAAGATGGGGATAAAAAGTAAAGGAAGAGTTAGTATAAAGAGCAGTAAAAAAATGATACTGGCTTTGAGCGTTAAGATAATGGAAGTACTTATGTTCGCGCTGCCGACTACTTCAATATCTGGATAGCGTTTTTTTGCCAAATCGATGAGCAGCTTTTCACTATAAAGTGAAGTAAGCAATGATACTAAGATGATAAAAAGCATATAGGCAAATGAAAATGTTGCCACAGATGCACCGGAAGTTTGTAACCACTCCCAAGGTATCCATGAAAGATATGAAGTAATAATGTTGGTGAGTGTGTCCCACATATTCCATGCTAATATTGTAGTGACAGCCAATGAGATCAGTCCCATTTTTAGTACAAACAAGATGACATTTTTAGAAAGTATGTCTTGTAAACTTTTTGTGATGATTTTGTTCATTTTCTTACCATTTCATTTTTATTGATATTCATTTTTAAAACTAACATAACGTTGTGCAGATGCATATAACTCTGCTACTTCTTCGTCTGTGAGTTCACGTACCACTTTTGCAGGACTTCCCATAATGAGACTTCTAGGGGGGAAGACTTTATTTTTAGTCACAAGGGCAGAAGCACCGACTATAGATTCTTTCCCTATCACAGCACCATCAAGTATGGTAGCAGACATACCTATGAGACAAGCATCTTCTATGGTACAGCCATGGAGCATCACACGGTGCCCTATCGTGACATCATTCCCTATCACTGTAGGATTTCCATCTGACATATCTGCTTTTTTATGATGTGTGACATGTATCATACTGAGGTCCTGTATATTAGTTCTGTCTCCTATGGTAATATGATGCACATCACCGCGAACCACACAACCAAACCACACAGCAGAATCTTCACCCATGCTGACACGTCCGATCACAGAAGAACCTTCAGCTATCCAGGCATTAGGTCCAAGTTTAGGTGTCCATTCTTTAAATTTCAATAGCATGATTATAAACCTTTTTGATATATATTTAAAAAGTGGCCGGTCGCGTGAGCTTCCTTCTGAGGGAAACTTAGCGTTAGCGTAGTAAAGATGGGCTTTGCCCATTTTACGTTTTGAAGAGGTAACATTAACTATCCTTCAAAATACGAGTTGCCAAACGGTTTACGTAGTTAGGTGTCTCTTTTTTTGTTTTATCGTGGATTTTGTTCACATATTCTTCTAAAACACAATGGTTGTTTACGGTTTTACCCAGAGACGGTACTTTAGTGTAATTGCCATCTTCCTGGAGTTCCCAGCGCAAAGCATTGTCTGCAAGTTGAAGCATGAGTATCTGCTCTATTTTTTGTGTAAGAATTTCCTCTAAAATAGGTGTCATAAGTTCTACGCGTCTTACAAGGTTACGAGGCATCAGGTCTGCAGATGAGATGTAGCATTTGACTTTGTCATGTTTGAAAAAGTAGATACGTGCATGTTCCAGGTATTTTCCTATGACTGAAGAGACGGTAATATTCTCACTGATACCTTTGATCCCCGGCTTTAAACAACATATACCACGGATGATAAGATCAACCTTGCATCCTTTTTGAGAAGCAATGTAGAGTGCTTTAATGACATCAGTGTCCACCAAAGAGTTAGCTTTAAGAATGATGTGGCCTTTGGCTCCATGTTTACGCTCATTCTCTATGAGTTTGATGATCTTTGGTTTGATCTGTGTAGGTGCCATGAAGAGCGTATCTAACTTTGTATAGGTAGAAAAACCTGTTAAAAAGTGAAAAAAGTGCGTGGCATCTGTACTAAATGTTTCTTTCGTTGTAAAGTATGACATGTCAGTATATATCTTGGATGTACTGGGGTTATAATTTCCTGTTGCAAGATGTACATAACTTTTGAGTTTGGTACCTTGTCTCTTGATCACCTGTGCGATTTTAGCATGCACCTTGAGTCCGGGTATACCATATACTACATGTGCTCCGGCATCTTCAAGTGCTTTTGCCCAACGTAAGTTGTTCTCTTCATCAAATCTTGCTTTGAGTTCAACAAGTACCATGACCTGTTTACCATCCCGTACAGCATCTATGAGTGCTTTAACGATAGGAGACTGTGGCCCTGCACGGTAGAGGGTCATACGTATAGCAATCGTTTCCGGGTCTGCGGCAGCCTGTTTGATGAATTGAACTACAGGTTCAAAGCTGTCAAAAGGATGGTAAAGCAGTACATCTTGCTTGTCTATAGCTTCAAAAAGATTTTCCCTGTCAAGTGGGGGAAGTGTTTTTGGGTTAAATGCAGGCAGAACAAGGTGAGAGAGAGCTTTATCGCCTACTATCTGCCAGAGACTTCCTAGATTAAGCGAGAGACTTTTATATGAGTATATGTCTTTATCATCCAGGTTGAGGTGTGAAAGTAAAAAGTTGATCAGGTCAGCGTCAGCACCATCGATGAGTTCCAAACGGATGAGTGAACCTTTATTTCTGGAGCGTAGACCTTCCTGAAGGAGCTCTAGAAAATCATCTGCTTCTTCCTCTTCTATCTCAATATCGGCATTTCTTGTGACCCTGAATGGTGTAGAAGCCAATGGACTGAACCCTGGAAAAAGTTCAGATGCAAAGTGTTCAACTACAGATTCTATGGGAATAAATGTTTGTCCTAACTGTATAAATCTAGGGAGTATTCTAGGGATTCTTATAAGTCCATGTTTGATATGTTTAGAATCATCTGTGAGTTTGAGTGCCAATCCAAAACTGAGGTTGTTTAGGTGGGGAAAAGGGTGTGTAGCATCTACAGCTATCGGGATGATAACGGGATAGATCTCACTAAAGAATTTTTCTTTTATTCCCAGTTGTTCTTCTGCATTGAGGGCATTATAGTTCTTTACATTCACTCCATGAGTATGAAGTTCAGAGATGATAGAGGTATAACAAGACTCTAAAACCTGATGTTCTTTATGCAGATACCCATGTATCTCTTCAAGTTGCTGGCTTGGAGTCAACTTATCTGGTCCAGTCTCCTGAACTCCCGCTTTAAAGAGTGCTTTGAGTCCTGCAACACGTATCATGTAAAACTCATCAAGGTTTGTTCCATAGATGGCAAGAAATTTCAGACGTTCAAGTGGAGGTAATGTCTCATCTAGCGCCTGTGCCAAGACGCGTGAATTAAATTGTAGCCATGAAAGTTCACGGTTAAAATAGAGTTGCGATGAGTTTAGATCTACTGCCATATAGGTTTCCTGATAATGTATGATTTTATAAGGATTATAGCAAAAAACTATAATTTTTTGATTTTTGCTATCTGGTCTCGCAGCCTTGCCGCTTCTTCAAAGTCTAAATTCTTTGCCGCAGCAAGCATCTTCGCTTTGAGTTCTTTTGTGAGTTGTTGTCGTTCCGCTTTTGGCATTTTGTCTAGTTTTGAAGTTTGATTGTAGAGTTCTCCGGCATCATCTACTTTGAGGTCTGTGTCAAGAACTCTCAGGGTGGTTTTAGGCGTGATGCCATGTGCTTTATTATACGCTATTTGCTTTTCTCGTCTTGCCTGAGTGGTGTCGATGGTAAACT
>JAPHUJ010000287.1 GCA_026193735.1 Sulfurovum sp. | reverse complement strand
TAGTGATACGCATGTCTACACAACAGATAAAAGTCTCTACATTTATGTACAAGAACTTAAAAATGCTCATTTGAAAAGCTCGTCACCCATTGCCAAAGTACTTTACGACACAAAGATACGGGATATTAACGCGGCACTTGGGACCCATACCTTTGTATCCCGTGTACAGGGCGGAAAGCTCAAGGCAAAAAATGAGATACGTATCTCACATGTATTTAAAAAAGTGCCTGAAGCCTTTTTACGGATGATAGTCACCCATGAGTTGGCACATCTCAAGGAAAAAGCACACAATAAAGCATTCTATAAACTATGTACGTACATAGAACCCGACTACCATCAACTTGAATTTGATTTACGGATATATCTTACCTACCGTGATATTTTTGGGGAGTTGTATATTTGACACTGTAATGTTTTTAAATATTACAGTGTAACTACATTATTCAAAATGAGATAGAAGCTTCTCTTTATTTATTTTTACTAGATCGGCAGCGACATTTTTTGCTAAAACGGCTTTGGTCTCTTGAGATAGTTTGTCGGTTAGTTCATGATTATGTTCTTTTGGGAATGCCAAGAACACTTGTTCTGGTTGCATCTCTTTTACAATCATATCGATATCTTGTACGATGTCTTTGATCGTGCGCTTTTCTCTTTCTATCATTACATGATGACCATCGAGTGTGTCCCCCGCAAATTTTCCGCTACTGGCACTCATGACTTCACCTAGCTTCTTTCTTCCGCTGATGAAGACTTCATCATTTATCAGCTCTAACGAATGGGAAATTTTCATTTGATTTCGGACTGTGCCTTTATGTTCCTCAACTTTAAATGCTTTAAGTTCTCCTAAGTCTGCTACTATGATTATTGTGTTTTCAAGTGTCATTATTCTTCCTTTTGTTAGATACATTTAAGTATATTAGATAAGTTTAGTCGCTTACCTAATGTTATATGATAGAGCAATTATTCTATATTGTCAATATGTAGGAATCTTTAACTCTTGTCAGCCCTCAAAAGTTTGTTACAGTATAATACTTGAAAAATATCAGGGCATCGTTGTATGAATAAAATCATCATAATATTTATCCTTTTTAGTATTTCTATTTTGGCAAGAGAAGAAGTATTCCCCAGTCAGGAATGTCCTGCTTTTAACAATATGAGACATACGAAAAATACACATGGCATACATCTTGATACCCAGAAAAAATATACGATACTTCAACACCATAAAGGACAAAATCTTATACTGGTGAAAGGTGCATATCCAGCTCAAAGATGGGTGGATGATACGTGTTTTTCCAAGCGTTCAGAATTATCCAACCCTCTCAATGTTGAAAAAGTCAAGTGTAAGGCAATAGGTATAGAAGATGAACTTTCAAAAGCATCTATAAATATTGATCTGGCGAAACATACTAAAAAATATCAAAATAAAAATATCTCAAAATATAACCTCTTGATACTTTCATGGCACAATGCATTTTGTGAAACGCACAGATATAAAAAAGAGTGTAAAAAAAGTATATTTTCTTTTGCTAAAAGCAAATATAGTGAAAAGCATTTTGTACTTCATGGATTATGGCCACAGCCTAAAAATAAGATCTATTGTGATGTCAGCCGTGAATATGTTAATCTGGATAAACATAAACAATGGAACAGGCTTCCGAACTTAGGTTTAAGTGATGAAGTAAAAAATCGTTTGCAAAAAGTGATGCCTGGATATTCTTCCAATCTACACAAACATGAGTGGATCAAACATGGTACATGTTATGGTGCAGATGTTAACGTGTATTATGAAGAGGCCATAAGCATGGTAGAACAAATGAATGATTCCAAAGTGGGTAATTTTTTTACGCAGCATATAGGTAAACATGTTACACTGCAACAAGTGCGTGCACTTTTTGATAGAAGCTTTGGTCTAGGTACAGGAAAGCGTGTGGAGTTGAAATGTAATAAAGGACTTATCTCTGAGATTTGGTTACATTTAGGATCTGGGAGTCATGTGTTAGGCACTCTTTTAAAACAAGGACAACAAACACGAAGCTATTGCCAAGGTGGACTCGTGGACAAGGCTGGATTTTGAGTGATAAAGTAGAGGTATTAGAAGCACTGAAACATTCAAATGTTTTCTTAACCGGTGGTGCTGGAGTAGGGAAGAGTTATATTACGAATGAAGTGATAGCGGATTATCGTAAAAGAGGGAAGCAGGTAGTCTCATTAGGTTCAACCGGTGTGAGTGCAGTGAACATCGGTGGCTTCACAGTACATAGCTTTTTCGTGTTTGGTATTGCTAATAATTTTGATGAACTTAATCAAAGTGACAAACGTGCCAAAAAGCGTTTGGTAGACTTAAAAAAAGTACTTAAAGCGACAGACCTTATCATCATTGATGAGATATCTATGGTGAGTACAGACTTGATGGACATGATAGCATATAGATTGAATAACTATGGATATCTGGGGAAAGTACTTTTTGTGGGAGACTTCTTTCAATTGCCACCTGTACAAAAACAGCAAAACAAAAATGATATTTTTGGAACAAAACTTTATGCCTTTGAGAGTATGGCATGGGAACGCCTTGATCTTATGGTCATAGAACTTACAAAGATGAAACGTACCACAGATGCAGAATTTACGCATATACTCTCCAAAGTACGTAAAGGGATCTGTGATGAGGAAGTCATAAGTTACATGACAAGACTCTGGAATACAGAAGGCATGGACAAAGACCCGACATATCTTTATGGACGTAACCTGGAGGTTGAACAGACTAACAGAGCAAAGATCAATGAACTCGATAC